>JBJMLJ010000031.1:0-3481 GCA_045805365.1 Thermoleophilaceae bacterium | reverse complement strand
CTACCTGGAGCTCGAGTTCAAGGGCGGCGACCGGGTCTTCGTGCCGAGCGACCAGCTGCACAAGATCAGCCGCTACGTCGGCGCCGACGCCGGCGACCCGCCGCTCTCCAAGCTCGGCGGCAAGCAGTGGGAGCAGATGAAGCTGCGCGCCCGCCGCGCTGCCCAGGCGCTGGCCGGCGAGCTGATCACGCTCTACGCGGAGCGCCGCCGCCGCGCCGGACACGCCTTTCCGATGGACTCGGAATGGCAGGTGGAGTTCGAGCAGCGCTTCCCCTACCGCGAGACGCCGGACCAGCTCGACGCGATCGAGGCCGTGCGCGCCGACATGGAGGAGGCGCGGCCGATGGACCGCCTCATCTGCGGCGACGTGGGCTACGGCAAGACCGAGGTCGCGCTGCGGGCGGCATTCAAGGCGGCGAACGACGGCAAGCAGGTGATGTTCCTCGTGCCGACGACCGTGCTCGCGCAGCAGCACTTCGGCACCTTCACCGAGCGCCTGCGCGACTACCCGTTCACGATCGAGATGGTCTCCCGGTTCCGGACCCAGGCCGACGCCAGGGCGGCGCTGGACGGCTTCCGCGAGGGCAGGGTGGACATCCTCATCGGCACCCACCGCCTCCTCTCGCGCGACGTCCGGCCCAAGGAGCTCGGCCTCCTTATCGTCGACGAGGAGCAGCGCTTCGGCGTCCGCCAGAAGGAGCTGCTGCGCCAGCTCCGGCTGAAGGTCGACGTCCTGTCGCTCTCCGCCACGCCGATCCCGCGGACGCTCCAGATGTCGCTCGCCGGCCTCCGTGACATCTCGGTGATCGAGACGCCGCCCGAGGGCCGCCGGCCGGTCAAGACCTACGTGGGCGAGTACGACGAGGAGCTCGTGCGCCGGGCAATCGAGCGCGAGGTCGCCCGGCAGGGGCAGGCCTTCTTCCTTCACAACCGGGTGGAGACGATCGACGAGACCGCCGAACGGGTCCGGGCGATGGTCCCGAGGGCCAGGGTCGCTGTGGCGCACGGCCAGATGGACGAGCGCGGCCTCGAGAAGACGATGCTCGGCTTCCTGCGAGGCGAGGCCGACGTGCTCGTCTGCACGACCATCGTCGAGTCGGGGCTCGACATCGCCAGCGCCAACACGCTGATCGTCGAGCGCGCGGACGAGCTCGGGCTCGCGCAGCTGTACCAGATCCGCGGCCGGGTGGGCCGCTCGCGCGAGCGCGCCTACGCCTACCTGCTCTATCCCTCGGCGGGAGCGCTGGGCGAGGACGCCGCCGCGCGGCTGGCAACCCTCTCCGACTACACCGAGCTCGGCTCCGGCTTCAAGATCGCCATGCGCGACCTCGAGATCCGCGGCGCCGGCAACCTGCTCGGCGAGGAGCAGTCGGGCCACGTCGCCGCGGTCGGCTTCGAGCTCTACGTGTCGATGCTCGACGAGGCCGTGGGCGCCCTCACCGGCACCTCCGCCGACGAGGCGCCCGAGCCGGTCCGCATGGACGTTCCGGTGGACGCCTACGTCCCCGGCGACTACGTCCCCTACGAGGCGGCCAAGATCGAGATCCACCGGCGCATCGCCGGCGCCCGCGAGGTGGCCAACCTGATCGTGCTGCGCGAGGAGCTCGAGGATCGCTTCGGCCCGGTGCCGCCGTCGCTGGACAACCTGATCCGCCTCCAGGACGCCCGCATCAAGCTCGGCCGCGCGGGCGCCCGCTCGGTCGACTTTGCCGGCGGCCGGCTGGCGGTCACGCCGATCGAGCTCGACTCGCGCGGGTCGAAGGCGCTGCGCCAGCGGGTGCCCGAGGCCGTCTACGAGTCGGGTCGGAGCACCGTCCGAGTGCGCGTGCCGGAGGACCCGGCAGAGCGCTTCCCGGCGGTGGTCAGAGCCGCCGAGGCGATCCTCGAGGTGGCTAGCGCCCCCGTGTCCGAATGAGGTCGCTACCATCCGCCATCGCGCTGGCCCAGGGTGCCTCCCGCCGGCGCCACTTACTCGCGCTTTACCAACACCCTCTAGACAGCCTTCGATGAGATATTCCTTGAGCAAGCTCGTATTCGCCGCTGCAATGGCCACCCTTGGCGCGGCGCTGATCTCGGGCTGCGGCAACGACGTTCCGGCGGGTTCCGTCGCCAAGGTCGGCGACGAGACGATCACCAAGAAGGAGTTCAACAAGTGGCTCAAGACGGCCGCCGCGGGCCAGTCGCAGGGCGGGCCCGTGGTCGTCCCCGATCCGCAGAACGACTACAAGAGCTGCGTTGCCTCCAAGGAGAAGCTGCCCACGCAGTCCAGCGCCAAGCCGTCGACCGACGCGCTCAAGAAGCAGTGCAAGCAGGAGTACGACCAGCTCAAGGGCGAGGTCATGCAGTTCCTGATCCAGGCCAAGTGGGTCCAGCAGGAGGCGGACGCCCGCGGCGTCAAGGTCTCCAACACCGAGGTCCAGCGCTCGTTCCAGGACCAGAAGAAGCAGGCCTTCCCGAACGACAAGGCCTACAAGAAGTTCCTCGCCAGCTCGGGGATGAGCGAGAGCGACATCCTCTTCCGCGTCAAGCTCGACCAGCTTCAGCAGAAGCTCACGCAGAAGGTGACCCAGAACGAGGGCAAGGTCACCGACGCCGACATCACGGACTACTACAACAAGAACAAGAAGCGCTTCGCCCAGCCGGAGCGGCGTGACCTCAACGTAGTCCTGACCAAGACCAAGGCCAAGGCCGACCAGGCCAAGAAGGCGCTCGACAGCGGCCAGAGCTTCAAGGCCGTCGCCAAGAAGTACTCGATCGACCAGGCCTCCAAGTCCCAGGGCGGCAAGCTGCCCGACGTCGCCAAGGGCCAGCAGGAGAAGTCGCTCGACACCGCGGTGTTCGCGGCCAAGAAGGGCAAGGTCACCGGACCGGTCAAGACCCAGTTCGGCTACTACGTCTTCGCGGTCACCAAGATCAAGCCGGCCACCCAGCAGTCGCTCGCCCAGGCCAAGGAGACGATCCGCAACCTCCTGAAGTCGCAGCGCCAGCAGAAGGCCCTGGACTCCTTCATCAAGAACTTCCGCTCCGACTACAAGGACAAGACGGTCTGCGCCGACCAGTACCGGATCGCCGAGTGCAAGAACGGCCCCAAGCAGAAGACGGACACGGGCCCGGCCTCGGGCGGCTCGCCGCAGGGCGGCGCGACTCCGACGCCGCAGGCCCCGCAGGGCGCCACGCCGCAAGGAGCCGCGCCCTCCGGGCCGCAGGGCGCCACGCCACCCTCCGCGGGAGGCGCGACCGGAGGCGCGACCACCGGGAGCCCGACCGGCCCCTAGTGGTGCCGGACGACCCGTCCGCAGAAGCGGCCGCGGCGCTCGCCCGGCTCGATGAGATCACCCGGCGCCTGCGGCGCGAATGTCCCTGGGACCGGGAACAGGACGAGCGCTCGATCGTCCCTCACACCGTCGAGGAGGCCTACGAGCTCGCCGACGCGGCCCATGGTGGCGACGACGCCCGCCTGCTGGACGAGCTCGGCGACGTG
>JBJMLJ010000030.1:0-3844 GCA_045805365.1 Thermoleophilaceae bacterium | reverse complement strand
TGAAGCGGAGCTCGCCGCCCAGCTCGACCTCCTCGTAGCGATCGCGCGCGAGCGCGATGTCCTCGGCCCGCCCGTACACCCGCCCGCGGCCGGCGATCGCGATCCGCCACAGCTCGAACGGCACGCGGCAGTCGAAACGGATCGGACCCGCGGCGATCCGCTCCGAGTCGGGCTCGCGGCCGAACGCGAGCAGGAAACGACCGTCCGGCAGCCATACGCCGAGCGCCCCCTCGACGCGCCCCTCGCCGGGCCGCCGGCCCACCCTGGCGTATAGCGCGACCCCGCGCCTCGGGTCGCCGCCGCCGAAGTAGAACGAATCCGACCACTGCTCCTCGGGGCCCGGCGGGCGGGGGCTCTCGTCGGCTGCATTCAGCTCAGCCACTCAAGAACTCGCCCATGGTCCGCAGCTGGGGCTCGATGTCGTCGGGCCAGCGCCCGACGTCCGCCGGCCACCAGGCCCACTCGTCGTGCTCGTCGTCGGGCACGGGCTCGGCGCCGTCGGCGACGGTCGCCACCCCGACCAGCATGGCGAGCCCGCTCGGCAGGGCCACGAGCGCCTCGATGCTGAGCTGCTCCGGGACGAGCCGCCACTCCTCGCGAAGCTCACGCGTGAGGGTGTCGGCGGGGCTCTCGCCCAGGTCCACCGCGCCGCCGGCTCCGAGGGCCCAGCGCCTGGCCCAGGTGGCGAGCCAGGCCGCCCGCCGCCCGGCCAGCCAGCGGCCGTCGGCCGAGCGCACCACGCAGAGCGCGGTCAGGCTGTAGGAGGCGTCGCCGTCGAGCAGCCGCAACGACCAGCGCGACGGCTGGAGCTCGAGCCGAAGCCGATTCGCGGAGGAGTCGTATCCGGCGAGCCGGCCGGCCAGCCCGTCGTGGCAGGGCGACCCGCGCCTGCGCAGCTCCTCGACCTTGTCGTCGGCCATCCGCTCTACCTCGTCGGGCGGCTCGTAGCGCTCGTCGAGCCAGTGCGCCTGGACCTGTTCCGGCGACCAGGAGCCCAGGGCGAGGACGGTCGGTGCTCCAGCCACTCCCCTCGTCTATCAAACTAGCCTGCGCCCCGTGCTACGCGCTGGACGAGCGGGAGGTCTCCGAGACCTGCTCGCGATCTCGGGCCTCGTCCTCCTCACCGCGCTCGTCTTCGAGGATCACGTGCGCCGCGGCTTCTTCGTCGCGGACGACTGGTTCTACAACGCCGTGGCGCGGTTCGGCGGCCACGCGATGGGCTTGTCGCACGGCCGCACGGTCGCCGCTCTGTTCGACGTCTTCCCCGATCGGCCGACCCTGCCGTTCGTGTTCGGGGCGATGCACAAGGCGTTCGGGCTGCACATGAAGCTGTACGTGGCCACCGCCGTGGGAGCCGGGCTCGTCATGGCCGTGCTGCTGTACGTGCTGCTGCGCATGCTGCGGATCGAGCGCGTCCACTCGTTCGCGATCGCGGCGCTCGCGCTCCTGTTCCCGTTCGCCGACGCGCCCCGGCTGTGGACGACCGGCCTCCAGGCGTCGCTGGCCGTGATCCTCTTCCTGGCCGGCCTGATCGTGGCCGTGCTCGGCCTGCGGACCTCCGGGCGCCGCGCGATCGCGCTCCACATCGCGGCGATCGCCCTCTATCTGCTCAGCATCCTGACCTACCAGCTCACGTTCGGGCTGGTGCTGGCGAGCGGCCTCGTCTATCTCGCCGAGGTGCCGCGCCGAGCGGCGCTCTACCGCTGGGGCACGGACGTCGGCACGATCGTCGTCGGCGGGTCGATCGCCATTTCCAGGACGGCGAAGTCGCACGGCATCCACCTGCACCGGCTCGAGCACGTCTATCGCACGGCGTTCGATCTGCTGCCCGCGGCCGCAACGGGCAAGGTGTCCTCGATTGGCTGGACGGCCTTGGCGCTGGTGCTTCTGGGCATCCCGGCGCTCGCGGCGCTGGCGGCGTGGCGGCTCCCAGACATAGAGCTCCGCCGCTGGACCATGGTCGCCGGCGTGGGGATCGTGATGGCCGCGGCCGGCTACGTCGCGCTGGTGCCCGCCAAGAGCTACAACGCCCTCGACGTCGGGATCGGAAATCGCGTGAACCTGGCGGCCAGCCTCGGGATGGTCACGCTCGTCTACGCCGACATGGTCCTGATCTCGCTCGTCGTGATGCGCGGGCCGCTCAGACCGCTGCGGCTGGTCCCGGTCGTGATCGTGGCCGTGGTGCTCGGGATCGGCTACCACAGCACGCTGGCCGAGCACGAGCGCAACTACCACCAGGCGTACAACATCGAGCGAATCGTCATCGGCTCGATGACCGCGCTGCGCGCCCAGCCTCCGCCGAGCGGGACGATGCTCTACGTCGTCGGGCATCCGTTCTACGTCAACGGCGTTCCGGTCTTCAGCCGGACCTCCGAGACGCGGGCGGCGGCGAAGATCTTCGTCAACCCGAGCTTCCAGGCGGCCCCGCTGGCCGGGCTCGCGAAGCTCGTCTGCCGCCGCTTCGACGTCTACCCGCCGGCCTGGGGTCTGGGGGCGCGCGCGGCCTACGGCAGGGCGATCGTCGTCGAGTCGTTCAGCCATCGCGCTACCCGCCTCACAAGCCGGTCCGTCTGCCTGCACGGCAAGTTCCCGCTCACGGCGGTGGCGGGCTAGCCGCCGATCCCCTAAGGCAGCTCGTCGCGAGGCGAGGACGCAAAGCAAGGGGTCTCGTATGGATGCGGGATCGCCCAGCTGCCGACCATGACGGCCGGAGCCGCGGCGGGCGCCGAGCTCCCGCTCGACGACTGGCTCGCGCCGTGTGCGCCTTAAGGCCACTATTCGACCAAAAAGCGCACAGATCGGGGCGGCCCCCGCCGCGGGCTCTAGGCCGGCGCCTCGGCGTTGTGAGTCACACACGCAACCTGAGGATCACAGTCGCCGTGACCGTCGGCCGCCGAGCGCGGCCGGGCCTCACTACCGCTGCGGCCTAGGCCGCCTTCAGCCACTCCTCGTACGTCGGGCCGACCAGCTTCGCGTCGGGACCGGGCAGCGGCGCATCCGAGTCGTAGAGCTCGCCCTCAGGGAAGAACTCGGTCGTCTCGGAGACCTCCAGCGGTTCGCCGTGCTCCGCCACCAGCAGCCGGGCCAGGTCGACCAGCCGCTCGGCGCGCGGACCGGCCACCTCGAGCGTCGGCCCGGTCGGCTCGGAGTCCGTCACCAGCTCGGCCAGCACCTCGGCCAGCGCGCGGGCGGCGACCACCTGCGTCCTCATCGCGGCGACGTAGGCGACCTCGCCCTGCCGGCCCCAGTCGAGCAGCTGCTCCACGAACTCGTGGAACTGCGCGGCGCGCACGATGCGAGTGGGGATCGGGCCCGCCAGCGCCGCTTTCTCCTGGGCGACCTTGGCGGCGTTGTAGCCCGTCTTGAACTTGTCGATGCCGATGATCGACACGAGGAGGATCCGCTTCACTCCTGCCTGGACGCCCGCCTCCTGGAGGTTGCGCGTCGACGTCGTGAAGAATTCGGTCGCCTCCTTCTCGTCGGGCGAGGGACCGGTCGCCAGGTCGACGACCACGTCCACGCCCTGAAGCGCCTCCACCAGGCCCTGCCCGGTGATCACGTCCACGCCCTTCGAGCGGGCGATCGGCACGACCTCGTGACCTTGCCCCTCGAGCACGTCGACGAGCTGACTGCCGAGCCGCCCGGTCGCTCCCGTAACCGCAATCTTCGTAGCCATTGTTGGGTCCTCCTGTCACATCCGTCGCGTTTCGTCCTTCACCTCTTTGACACGCCGCGACGGTCGGATGTGACCGTGGACGATCGACTAGAGCGACAGGACGCCCTGCTCCAGATCGAGCAGCAGCCGCTTGCGCTCGAGCCCGCCGCCGTAGCCGGTCAGGCTGCC
>JBJMLJ010000029.1:0-4383 GCA_045805365.1 Thermoleophilaceae bacterium | reverse complement strand
GGCCTGAGCTCGGGCGACGAAGTCTTCGAGTGGCCCCGGCCCAGGATCGTCGATGACGAAGTCGCGGATCCGCTGCGCCCCCTCCCAGTGGATGTTCGTCCCGACGTCGACGAGCACGAGACCCGCGAGTTCGTTTGGGGCTTGAGCGGCGTAGGTCATGGCGTTGAGCCCGCCCATTGACTGGCCGACGAGGACGGGCATTGTCAGTGCGACCTTGCCCACCAGGCCGCGGATGTCGCGGACATGGGCCTCGGGGCCGTAGTCGAGCGTCGGCGACCATTCGCTGTCGCCGTGGCCGCGCTGATCGAGGGCGATGCAGTGGTACTCGTGGTGGAGGGCGAGGCAGACGAGATCCCAGCTGTGGGCCGTCAGGCACCCGCCGTGGAGGAACAGCAGCGGGGGGCCCTTGCAGCCCCAGTCGAGATAGTGGAGCCGCATGCCGTCGACGACGATGTCGTGGTCGGCGGGCAGGACGAGTTCCTCGACGTCGAGCCCGGCGACGCTGGTCGCCAGGCGCAGGTGCTCCAGGGCCTCAGCCTCGGCGAGCATCGACTCCTTCCTTGCCCGCCGCCTGCATGTAGAGGCCGTGGCGCAAGAGGTCCGAGCAGGCCTCGGTCCAGCGTCTGACGTTGTCTTCGGCAAGAAGGTCGCCCCCAAGCTCGCGCTCAACGAGGGGGCGGAGCATCAGCGTTCCGGCAACGAGGATGATCTGGTGCATCGCCCGCCAGAAGGGGTCGGAGTCGGCGCGGAGCACGCCGGCGGCGACCAGCCGTTCATCGCGGGAGGCGAAGGTGAAGAGGCGGTGGAAAAACTCGGCGCTGGCGTCGGTGCGCTCCGAGAGCGCCCGGGCGAGGTAGTCCCAGAGCGCTGGCTGGTTGCGCATCAGGGCGGCGACAACCTCCGCTCGCCCTTCGATGACGTCCAGCTCTGGGCCCTCGAGCGGTACTTCGCTCACGGCGGCGTTGATGCGGGCGATGACCGCCTCGTCGATGGCGCGGATCAGGCCCTCCTTGGAGCCGAAGTGGTGGACGATCAGGCCCGGGGAGACGCCCGCCGCGCGGGCCACGGCCCTCAAGGAGCCGGCGGCGACTCCCTCGCGGGCGAAGAGCTCCATCGCCGCATCGCGGATGCGTGCCTTGGTCGTCAGGTCGGATTCGAGGGCGGCCGTGACCAGAGCTGTACGCATGGCCAATAGACTATACAGCTGTTCAGTCGTCAGGCGCACTGGCCGCCGCGCCGCATGACGACCTTGTCCTGCGACGCACCATCCGTCGCCGCTTGTCAGACGGGTGAGGCAGCGGCGGGAATGCTTGGTTGCTTAATCGGGCTGCCCAGATTTGAACTGGGGACCTCTCCGACCCGAACGGAGCGCGCTACCAGACTGCGCCACAGCCCGACGGGCCTAGGGTACCCGGTGCTCCGCTCCTCGCTACGCCGCTACGCCGCTACGCCGCTACGGCGTTGTAATAGCGGACCGCCAGGCCCGTCAGGAGGGTCTCGAAGCACTCCTCGACGGTCAGGCCGTGCTCGTCGGCGAAGGCACGGAGGCCGGCGTGCTCGATCGCCTCGCTCTGGGCGATCACCTCCTCCACGAGATCCGGATGCTGGTCGGAGAAGAAGGCCCCCATTGAGTAGAGGCCGGTCTCCATCAGCGACTCGAGGAACGAGTCGCTGTCGACCGCGGTCCGTTCGGTCTCGCTGCCCCCGGCCATCCGGCCGCAGGTTAGCGGCGGGGAGCTAGCTTCCGATCCCGCCCACGCCGACGTCGGGCGTGGACGGCGGAGCGGCCGGCACGCTCACGGGCGCCGAGGGCTTCTCGATCCCCGGAGCCGTGGGGGCGCCGGGCGGCGTGGGGTTCCTGGGTGGAGGCACGTCGAGCTTCGGCGTGGTCGGCACGGCCGGCGCGGCGGGAGCGTCGATCGGGCTCGCCGGCGCGGCATTGCCCCCGTGGCGAGCGCCGGTCGCCGGGTCCTGCGCCCGGGTCCCACCCCGGCGCGCCGCGCCGCCCTGGACGCGGCCGCCGCCGCCACGGCGAAGCGCCGGGCGGGCGGGCCCCTGTGCGGCGGCCCGCCGACCCTTCGCGCCCCCCGGGCCCTGGTGATGCGCGCCGGCGGCCACTCCCCGATGGTGGCCGCCGGCCGACAAGCTCTTGTGATGGCTGCTCGTTGCGCCGAGCACGGCTCCGCCGGCCCCGGCGAGGGCGACGGCGGCGACGAGCGCGGCCGCGCGCTCCGCCACGGCGGCGCCGACGTGTGCCGTAGGGGCGATGAAAGGCGTGATGAACCCGGTGTCCGCGGACGACGACGGGTCCGGCGCCGAGCCGACGACCCGCCGCCGCACGAAGCCCGGCAGCGGCAGCAGCGCCGCCGCGCGGGCCGCAGCCCGGCGGATGCGCAGCGGCTCGACGCCCATCTCCCGGGCGCGTCGCCGGCAGGTCGTGCAACGGCGCGCGTGCCGAGACAGCCGTCGCTGGTCCGCTTCCGACTCGATGCCCTCCGCGATCCGGGCGATCGCCTGCATGATGGCCTCGCAGCGGCGCCCCGCCTCGATCTCCTCGTACTCGCGCTCGAGCCGCCGGCGGGCGCGGAAGAGGGTGCTCTCGACCGCCGGGCGGGAGAGCTCCAGCTTCTCGCCGATCTCGCGGTAGGAGAGACCCTCGAGCTCGCGCATGACGAGGATCCGGTGGTGCGTCTGCGACAGCTCGTCCATTGCCCGGCTCAGGTGGTCGATGCGCTCCTTCTGGAAGAGCGAGGCCTCCGGGGCGCCGGCGCCCACGAGGCGCGCGCGGTCGGCCGGACGCAGGAGCTCGTCCTGGTTGATCGAGACCTCCTCGGCCCGGCTCGAGCGGCGCCACTGGTCGATCGCCGCGTTGCGGGCGATCTCGTAGATCCACGGCTTGAAGGCGATCTCCGACTCGGTCGCGCGCATCCGGCGGAGGGCGGAGACGAAGGCCTCCTGGGTCACGTCCTCCGCCCGCGCCTCATCGCGGACGACCCGCCTGACGAAGCTCGAGATCCTGCGCTCGTAGCGGCGGTAGAGCTCCTCGAATGCGAGGTCGTCGCCGGCGCGAACACCAGCGACGAGCTCAGTGTCGCTCGCCGTGGTCCCTAGCGTGACCACCGTCCCCGTGGCGTTCATCCGTGCTCTGGCCTCCGTCGCAAACGCGCCCCCACCTAGTTCTTCCCGCGTAGCGCGCCGGATGGTATCGACCTGCACAAGTTTTTTGCATCCTCCCACCCCCTCCCCCAGCGCGCGTCCCCCCGCGGTCCCGCCCTGAATTCCGGTTGCGCCGTCGGGTGAGACCGCTAGTCTCCAGCCAACGCCGCAAGCGACGAGGAGGAGTAGTTCATGGCGATCCACCTGACGCCCACCGAGCTTGGACGGGAGGCGGGGATGCACCGGCGTGAGGTAATCCGCAAGTGCATGGAGCTCGGTGTGCCGATCTTCCAGGGACGGATCGACAAGACCCTCTTCAGCAGCAGCCTCAAGGAAGCGCAGAAGAAGCAGCAGCTCGCCAAGGCTTAACGCCGGCCGGACTCTCTACGTAGACTTTCCCCCTCACGGGATGAGGGGGAGCCTCACATGGAACTGAAGACCGCGGGCGCGCGGGCGACCGGCTCGAAGACGATCGCCGACATGCTGCCGCTGGCCGTGCAGCGCTTCGGCGACCAGCCCGCGCAGCGGTTCAAGGTGGGCGAGGAGTGGAAGGACGTCTCCTACGCCGAGCTCGGAGAGGTCGTCCGAGAGGTCTCCCTGGGGCTGGTCGACCTCGGTCTCCAGCCGGGCGACAAGGTCTCGATCCTCTCCCACACCCGTCCCGAGTGGACCCAGGCCTGCTTCGGGCTGCTCACCGCCGGCTGCACGCTCGTCACGATCTACCAGACGAACTCGCCGGAGGAGTGCCAGTACGTGGCCGGGCACTCGGAGTCACGGGCGATATTCGTCGAGGACGCCGAGCAGCTCGCCAAGATCCGCGAGGTTCGCGACGAGCTCCCCAACCTCGAGTTCGTGATCGTGCTCGATCCGGCAGGCGCGGACCTCGGCGACGACGCCATCTCGCTCGCCGACCTGCGTGGCCGCGGCCGCAGCCACGACGAGGACGACTACGAGGCCCGCTACTCCGCGGTATCGCCCGAGGACTACTGCCTCTACATCTACACCTCGGGCACCACCGGGCCGCCCAAGGGCTGCCTCCTCACGCATGCGAACTACCGCGCCATAACGGACGCGATCGTCAACCAGGGCGTTATCCAGCCCGGCGACAGCACCTATCTCTTCCTGCCGCTGGCCCACGCCTTCGCGATCCTGATCCAGCTGGCGACCCTCGACCTGGGCGCAACGATCGCCTACTGGTCGAAGGACCCGCAGGAGATCATCGCGGAG
>JBJMLJ010000028.1:0-3426 GCA_045805365.1 Thermoleophilaceae bacterium | reverse complement strand
GCTGAGAAGGGTCCTCCGTGGCGAGGACTCGCCCTTCTAGGCGAGCCGCCCGCGGCCGGTCGGCGCCGGCCGGGCCGCGGGCCCGGATGTTCGTCGCGCTCGACCTGCCCGAGCCCGCAAGGAGCGCGGTCGCGGCGTGGCGCGATCAGCTCGTCTCCGGGCGGAGCGACCTGCGGCCTGTGGCCCCGGAGGCGCTGCACGTGACGCTCGCCTTCCTCGCCTGGCAGGACGAGGGCGAGGCGGAGCGCATCGCCGAGGCCGCGTTCGAGGCCGGCCGAGCGGTCGGGAGGCCACGGCTGACGGCAATCGGAGTGCGGCCGCTGCCGCCGCGCGGTCCGCGGCTGTTCGCTCTCGACCTCGCGGACGAGGGCGGCCGGGCGGTACAGCTCCAGGCGGCCGTCTCGGACGCGCTGGAGGCCGGCCGCTGGTACCGGCCCGAGAAGCGCCCCTTCTGGCCGCACGTGACGCTGGCGCGGGTGAAGCGCGGGGAGCGCGCCGCGCCGCTGCCGGATATCGACCCCCCGAGCGAGCCCTTCGAGGCCGCCGAGCTGACCCTGTACCGGTCGACGCTGCGGCCTCAGGGTGCCCTCTACGAGCGACTCGCACGTGTAACCCTGCCCTCCTAGTGCAGCGCGCGCGGGAGATCCCACTGCCGGATCCGCCGCTGAATGACGGGATGGTCTCCCTGCGGCCCTGGCTCGAGGAGGACCTGTCGCTCATGACCCAGGCCCTTCAGGACCCGGAGATCCCGCGCTGGACGACGATTCCGGCGCCCTACGGCGAGCGCGACGCCCGCGAGTACCTGGCTCGCGCGCAGCCCGACCGGCTGGCGGGTCGAGAGCTGGGGCTTGCGGTGGTCGACGCCGCTCAGGGAACGCTCCTGGGCGGCTGCGGGCTGTCGCGGTTCGACTGGCCCGACCTGAAATGCGAGATCGGCTACTGGATCGCGCGGGAGGCCCGCGGCCGCACGGTTGGGACCCGGGCCGTCCGGCTGCTCGCCCACTGGGCGCTGGGCGCGCTCGGCCTGGAGCGTGTCGAATTGCTCGTCGATCCCCGAAACGAGCCCTCCACGCGCCTCGCCGCCAGCGCCGGATTCGTCCGCGAGGGGCTGTTGCGCGCCTACCGGCGCCGCGGCGACGGCCGCTGGGACCTCGTCATGTATTCCCTGCTACGGGACGATTTGGGCTGAGCTGCGCTAGCGTCCCTGGCTGACGAGCGCACCCGCGGCGTCCCCCGGGGAGGGCGTCGTCCAGCGAGCAGCCGTCGAGCCAGAGGGGTAGCAACCTGCAGCCGCAGCGCTTCATCCGCAGTTCGAGCAGCGAGTCCAACGGAGGCTCGAGCGTCAACCGGACGCGATCCTCCATCCGGCGGCGGATGCTGCCGCGCCTGGGCGGTCGCGACATGGCGATCGACCTCGGCACCGCCAACACGCTCGTGTTCGTGCGCGGCGAGGGCATCGTCGTCTCCGAGCCCTCCGTGGTGGCCCTCGACACCAGCTCGGGCGCGATCCACGCGGTCGGCGACGAGGCGCAGCAGATGATCGGCCGCACGCCGGCTTCGATCTCCGCGGTGCGCCCGCTCCGGCACGGCGTGATCGCCGACTTCGAGGTAACCGAGCAGATGCTCCGCCACTTCATGGGCCGGGTGCACGGCAGCCGCTTCGCCCATCCGCGCGTGATGATGTGCGCCCCGTCCGGGATCACCGATGTCGAGCAGCGGGCCCTCACCGAGGCCTGCCTCGCCGCCGGCGCCCGCTCGGTCCACCTGATCGAGGAGCCGCTGGCGGCCGCGATTGGCTCGGGCCTCGCGATCGACGAGCCGCGCGCGAACGTCGTGATCGACGTCGGCGGCGGCACGAGCGAGGTCGCCGTGATCTCGCTCGGCGGGATCGTCGTGTCGCGCTCGCTGCGGCTGGGCGGCTACGACCTCGACGAGACGGTCGCCGCCTGGATGCGGCACGAGCACGGCCTGGCGATCGGGGAGACCACGGCCGAGCGGGTCAAGCTCGAGGTCGGCGGGGTGGAGCCCGACACCAGCGACGAGGTGACCTACGTTCGCGGCCGCGACCCCGCCTCGGGCTTGCCGCGCGAGGTGGCGGTCCCCGCCGCCGAGATCCGCCAGGCGCTCGAGTCACCCGTGCAGGAGATCGTCGACGAGGTCAAGGCCGCGCTCGAGGAGACGCCGCCGGAGCTCGCGTCCGACCTGCCCCAGCGGGGGATCCTCCTCGCCGGAGGCGGCGCGCTGCTGCGCGGCTTTGCCGAGCGGGTCGAGTTCGAGACCAAGGTGCCCGCCCGACTCGCCGACTCGCCGCTCACCTGCGTCGCCGAGGGCGCCGGCCGCGCGCTGGACGAGATGGAGCTGCTCGAGCGCGCCACCCCCGTCACCGCTGGCGGGCTCGGCGGCCTGCGCCGCCCCGCCGGCTGAGAGGATGTGCGCATGAGCGATCTCGAGAGGGGTCCCTCGCGGATGCCGCGCAGGACCCGGGAGCAGCGCGCCTACCGCCTGGTTGTGGCGGGCGGGACGTTCAGCGCCATCGCGGCGCTGGGCTTCATCCTGGCCATCGCGACCAGCCTCAGCTGGGCGATTCCCTTCCTGGCGGCGGTGCTGGCGGTCGTCTGCTTTCTGCTCTTCCGCCGGACGGTCGGCTGAGTCTCAGGCGGCCAGCGCCTCGGCCGCGTAGGCCTCGAGGCTGACGGCCCGGCCATTGTCGAAGCGCCAGACGTGCACCAGCCGGTGCTCCACCGTGGCCCCGCTGATCTTGCCCCGGCCGCTCTCGCGGACGATCACGACCAGAGCGTCCCCTGCGATGCGGAACTCCTCCGGCTCGCAGCGGAACTCGTCCCAGGCTTGGCCGAAGCTCCTTAGGTAGAGGGCGAAGTCGTTGCGGCCCACTCCGCCGCGCGCGCCCACCACGTCGGGCGGGTCGGTCCAGGCGAATTCGGGGTGGACGAGCCCCACGACGGCGTCGATGTCGCCCCCGTTCAGCGCCTCGTACCCCCTGCTGACGATCTCGATTTGCTCGTGTGCAGTCACTTGGCGAGTCCTCCTTTCGCCAAGGGGGCGTGACAGCGGCCTGAACAATGTTCGCCCGGGGGGAACGGTCAGGCGGCCTGGCGCTCTGGCGCGGGCAGCGGCGACCGCGACGGGACCGCCGCGAGCTCGTTCGCTCCCCTCTTCGGCACCCAGATCGCGAAGCCGAGCGCCGCGACCATGGCCGCCAGGCACATCCCGAAAGACAGCGTGAAGCCGGAGGAGGAGGGGAGGCCGGCCGCCCCCAGGTTGCTCGCCAGGAGCGTGGCGGCGATCTGGCCACCGAAGGCCCCGCCGAGCGTGCGGGTCACGGCGTTCATTCCGGTGGCCACGCCCGTCTGCTCCTGGCGGACGTTCTGCACGATCAGGTTGGCCATCGCCGAGAACGAGAGGCCG
>JBJMLJ010000027.1:0-3866 GCA_045805365.1 Thermoleophilaceae bacterium | reverse complement strand
GCCCTGCCGATCGGTGCAGTCCCGCATCAACACGATCACGTAGACCATCGGATGGTCGTAGGGGTCGATGTGGAAGACCTGGCTGTCGCGTGGCGGCAGGTGCACCAGCGCGTCCAGGTGCTTGCCCGACTCGACCACCCGGACTCCGGTCGGGAGCGTCCCTGAGAGGGCGGGGATGAAGCCGAGATAGTCGGCCACGACGCCGATCAGCTCGGGCGAGCTCACGAAGTCGAGCAGCGCCGGCCAGCGCGCCAGGTCCTCGACCTTTACGAGGTTTCGGAAGAAGGCCCTGTAACGGTCGTCCGCGGGCGCATGGCCGCCGCGCTCCGCGATGATCTCGTCAGCCTGCTCCAGCAGCGCGTCGAGATGGGGAAGGGAGAGCGAGTCGTCGACGAGGAAGCCGTCCTCCATGCGATGCCGCGGCTCGAGGCCCGACCGGCGCTGCTCCCGCACCCGCATCCGCTGCCGGCGGCCGTTCCGCAGGCCGTTGTACAGCTTGGCCATCCGCATCGTGTTTCGGATGCCCAGCTTGGCCATCTTGTCGGCGTCGAGCGCCCGGCCGACGCGGGTGGTCGGTCCCTCCAAGGGCGCGATCCTAGACGCGGGCGGTGCCGACAAGGAAGAATGGCCCCAGCCCCACCCTCGGAGAGGAGAAACCGGATGCAGCTTGGATTCATTGGCCTGGGAAAGATGGGCGGCAACATGGTCCATCGCATCCATCGCGACTCCGACCACGAGTGCGTGGTCTTCGACTTCTCCGAGGAGGCGGTGAGCGAGGCCGAGGGCCACGGGGCCAGCGGCAGCTCGGGCCTGGAGGACCTGGTCTCGAAGCTGGAGCAGCCGCGGGCGGTCTGGGTCATGGTGCCGTCCGGGGACCCCACGACCGAGACCGTGAGCAAGCTCGGCGAGCTGATGGACGAGGGCGACACGATCATCGACGGCGGCAACAGCCGCTGGTCCGACGACAAGGTGCGCGCCGAGGCGCTCAAGCCGAAGGGGATCCACTACGTCGACGTCGGGACCTCGGGCGGCGTCTGGGGCCTCGAGGTGGGCTACTGCATGATGGTGGGCGGCCCCGACGAGGCGGTGGAGCGGATCTCGCCGATCCTCGACGTGCTGGCGCCGCCGACCACCGAGGAGCACGGGCCGGGCTGGGGGCACTTCGGGCCGACCGGCGCCGGCCACTACGTGAAGATGGTCCACAACGGGGTGGAGTACGGGATCATGCAGGCCTACGCGGAGGGCTTCTCGCTCTTCGACGCCTGCGAGTTCGAGGTCGACAACGCGAAGGTGGCCCACCTCTGGATGCAGGGCTCGGTCATCCGCTCCTGGCTGTGCGAGCTGGCCGCCCGCGCCTTCGAGCAGGAGGGCAACGACCTGGCGCGGCTGGAGCCGTTCGTCGAGGACTCCGGTGAGGGCCGCTGGACCGTCGAGGACTCGATCGACAAGCGGATCCCGACGCCGGTCATCACGACCTCGCTCTACGAGCGCTTCTCCTCACGCGGCCAGAACGCGTTCGCGGCCAAGGTGAACGCCGCGCTCCGAAATCAGTTCGGAGGTCACGCGGTCAAGGCGCACGACGCGGCCGCCCAGGCGCAGCCGCACGCGGAGTAGTCCATGGCGACCGTAGAGCAACAGGAGAACCCGCTGGTCGAGGGGCTCGAGCGGCTCCCGGTACACCCGACGACGCTCGTGATCTTCGGCGGCACCGGCGACCTCGCCAAGCGCAAGCTGCTTCCGGCGATCTACAACCTCGCCCACGAGGGCGCGCTGCCCGAGCGCTTCAACCTGATCGGCGTCTCCCGCTCGGACATCCCGCACGACGACTACCGCGACATGGCGCGCGACTCGATCAAGCAGTTCTCGCGCCGCGAGCCGGACGAGCAGGTGCTCGACCGGCTGCTCGAGCGGCTGCGCTACGTGCCGGGCACCTTCGACGACGACAACGTCTACGACAACCTCGAGAAGCAGGCGGCCGAGTTCGACGAGGAGGCGGGGATCCCGTTCAACCGGGTCTTCTACCTGTCGACCGCGCCCGCCTTCTTCCCCGTGATCGTCGCCAAGCTCGGCGAGCACAAGCTCGACACGCACGAGGGCTCGGAGGTCCGGGTCGTGATCGAGAAGCCGATCGGCACCAACCTGGCCGAGGCGCTCGAGCTGAACCGCGACGTGCTGTCGGTCCTCGACGAGCAGCAGGTCTTCCGCATCGACCACTACCTGGGCAAGGAGACCGTCCAGAACATGCTGGCGTTCAGGTTCGCGAACGGCATGTTCGAGCCGGTCTGGAGCCGCAACTTCATCGATTACGTCCAGATCACGGCGTCCGAGGACATCGGCATCGGCACGCGGGCCGGCTACTACGACAAGTCCGGCGCCCTGCGCGACCTCGTGCAGAACCACATGCTCCAGCTGCTGACGCTGCTCTGCATGGAGCCGCCCGTGACCTTCTCGGCCGACGACGTCCGCGACGAGAAGGTCAAGGTGCTGCACGCGATTCACGCCCCCGAGCCCGAGCACGTGCCCGACATGGCCGTGCGGGCGCAGTACTCGGCGGGCATGGCGGAGGGCAAGGCGGTGGCGGGCTACCTCGAGGAGGACGGCGTCCCCGAGGACTCGACCACGGAGACCTACGCGGCCCTCCGGCTCGAGGTCGACAACTGGCGCTGGGCCGGCGTCCCGATCTATCTCCGGACCGGCAAGCGGCTGGCGCGCAAGGTCACCGAGATCGCGGTAACGCTCAAGCCGGTGCCCCACCTGGCCTTCGAGCAGGCCGGCTCGGTGGGCGTGCAGCCCAACACCATCGTGATGACGATGCAGCCGAACGAGGGCGTCTCGCTCTCGCTCGGGGCCAAGATCCCCGGCACCCGGATGCGGATCCGGCCCGTGAACATGGAGTTCCTCTACGGGACGGCGTTCATGTCGCAGTCCCCGGAGGCGTACGAGCGCCTCTTGATGGACGCCATGCGCGGCGACGCCACGCTCTTCACCCGCGACGACGAGGTGGAGGCGCAGTGGCGGATCATCGATCCGATCCTGGAGGCCTGGGGCCAGCTGCCGGGTCCGCTTCCGCAGTACGCGGCCGGCTCGGGCGGGCCGGAGGAGGCGAACGCGCTGATGGAGCGCGACGAACACCGCTGGCGGGCCATCTAGATGCCCGACGAAGGCGTCTGGAGCGCCCAGGACACGACGCCGGCGGCGATCGAGGCGGCCCTGCGTGAGCTGCTCAAGGAGCAGCACGCCAAGAGCGAGGCGTACGTGCCGGCTCGGGTGCTGAACATGGTCGCGGTGGTGGACCGCGAGTGGCGCGGCGAGATCTACAACCGCCTCGAGGGGGTCGGCCGCTACCACGCCTCGCGCACGATCCTGTGCGCGGTCGAGCCCCGGCGGGAGACGATCGACGCCTGGGTCACCGTCTCGGCGACGACCGAGGATCCCAAGCCCGGCGAGATCGCCCTGACCCGCGAGCGCGTGGTCCTGGACATCGGCCCGCACCACCTGCCGGCCATCGACAGCATCGTCGACCCGCTCGTGGTCAGCGACGTGGCCACGGTCTGCTGGGCGCCGCACGGGCACACCGAGGCGGTCGACGCCCTGCTCAAGCTGTCCCAGGTGGTGCTGATCGACTCGATCATGGAGCCCGACCCGCGCAGCGCCGTGCACCGCGCGCGCGAGTTGGCCAAGGACGCCTACGTGGTCGACCTGGCCTGGCTTCGGTCGACGCCGTGGCGTGAGCGGATCGCGGCGACCTTCGACCCGGCGCAGTGGCTCGAGGAGCTCGGCCGCCTAAGCTCGGTCGCCGTGCGGCACCGACCCGACTCGGCAATGGCCGGCGTGCTCGTCTTCGGCTGGCTCGCCTCGCGGCTGGG
>JBJMLJ010000026.1:0-3128 GCA_045805365.1 Thermoleophilaceae bacterium | reverse complement strand
CTGCGTCACGAGCTCGCGCAGCTTGCCGCCACGGCGCTCGGCGACGAGCAGCCGCGTGGTGTTGCTACCGATGTCGATGCAGGCTAGGACCACGTCGGGCCGGGGCTCAGGCGTGCTTGACGACGACGCCCTCGAGCACGTGGCCGACATGGTCGCAGGAGTCGATGCCCTGCTCCAGGCGCTCGACGATGTCCTTCCAGCGGATCACGAGCATCGGGTCGATCCCTCCCTCGAACAAGGCCGCCAGACACTCGCGCTCGATGCGGTCGCCCTCGTCTTCCAGGCGACCGATCTCGGTGATGTACGGCATGAGTCCGTCCACCCGGTCGATCCGACGAGCACCTCCGCCAGCTTCGCCCCCGCCTGCTCGAGGACGACGGCGAGCGCGACCGCCTGCTCCATCGGCGCCTCGACCTTGTAGAGGAAGAGGAAGTCGGCCACCTCCTCGGCGTAGTCGACGACGTCGTCGAGCCCCGAGGCAAGCGCCAAGACATCTTCTTGATCGAAGGGCGTCGCGGCGCGGCGGTAGAGGTGATGGATGATGTCGTGAGTGATCCTGTCGCCCTCGTGCTCGCAGTCCACGAGGTCGTGGCGCTCGCCGTTCTCCTCGGGCCAGCGGGCGATCAGCTGCGCCAGCAGTGCGGTGGAGCGGCGGATGTTCTCGCCCGCCTGGCGCAGCAGTCCGAAGAGCTCGCCGTAGTCCGGCGCCCGCCCGAAGAGTCGCCCCAGGGCTGACTCTCTAAGCGCCGCCACCGACGCTGAGCTCTGGGTGCGAGGCGTCCTCGAACTCGCGGAAGAGGCCGGTGACCACGAACGCCGTCTGCTCGCCGATGTCGACCGCGTTGTCGCCGATGCGCTCGACGCAGCGGGCGACGAGCATCATGTGCATGGCCCACTCGCGCTGATCCGGGTCGTCGCCGATCTCGAGCGCGAGCTTGAAGCAGTCGCGGTTGAGGCGGTCGATCTCGTCGTCCTGGCGGACGAGGTCCTGGGCGAGCGCGACGTCGCGGCGCTCGAACGCCTGCTTGCACTGGACCACCTGCCGGTGCGCCTGCTGGCCCATGTCGGCGATGTTCCGGAGCATGCGCTCGTCGGCCGGCGGCTCGTGCCCGGCGAGCGGGACGAGCTTGGCGATGTTCACGCACTGGTCGCCCATGCGCTCCACGTGCTTGATCACGTGGAGGAGCGCGGCAACGAGGCGCAGGTCGGTGGCCACCGGCGTCTGGAGGGCGAGCAGGGAGAGGATGCCCTGGTGGACCTCGAGGTAGCGGCCGTCGAGCCGGTCGTCGTCCTCGATCACCATGCTCGCGAGCTCGATGTCGCGGTGCTCGACGGTCTCGACCGCTCGGTCGAGGGCCTGCACGACCATGTCGAGGCCGCCCAGCGCCTGGCTCTCGAGCCGGGCCAGCTCCTCGCGGAATTGTGCGCGCGACTCGGGCATCAGCCGAACTTCCCGCTGACGTAGTCCTCCGTCCGCTCGTCGTCCGGGTTGGTGAAGATCTTCTCGGTCTCCGCGACCTCGACCAGCTCGCCGCTCAGCATGAAGGCTGTCGAGTCGGCCACGCGGCCGGCCTGCTGCATGTTGTGGGTCACGAGGATGATGGTGTAGCGCTTCTTGAGCTCGCCGATCAGCTCCTCGATCCTGAGCGTGGCGATCGGGTCGAGCGCCGAGCAGGGCTCGTCCATGATGATCACTTCGGGCTCGACCGCGATCGTCCTGGCGATGCAGAGCCGCTGCTGCTGTCCGCCGGAGAGCCCGATACCGGGGGCGCTGAGGCGGTCCTTGACCTCTTCCCAGAGCCCGGCGCCGCGGAGCGAGCGCTCCACGACCTGCTTCAGGTCGGCCTTCCCGCCGCTGAGGCGGACGCCGGCGGCGACGTTGTCGAAGATCGACATCGTCGGGAACGGGTTCGGCTTCTGGAAGACCATGCCGATGGCGCGCCTCACCGCGACGACGTCCACGGCCTCGCCGTAGATGTCGAGCTCGTCGAGGGTCACCTCGCCCTCGGCCCGGGCGCCGGGGATCTCCTCGTGCATCCGGTTGATGCAGCGGACGAGGGTGGACTTGCCGCAGCCGGACGGGCCGATCATCGCCGTGACCTTGTTGGGCGCGAACTCGAGGTCGATCCCCTTGACCGCCTCGCTGTCGCCGTAGAAGGCCCGCAGCGTTCGCAGGTTCACCACGTGTCCCTCGGCCTCGGGCTGATTCGCCCGCTCGACGCGCGGGCTCTCGGACGTCTCGTGTGTCGCGCCGGCCACCTCCTCCGACTGCTGCGCGCGGGGATTCGGATCGAGGGTCATGCGAATCGGCTCCTTCGTTGGAAGAGTCGGGCGATCAGCGTGAGCAGGAGGATCATCACCACCAGCGTGAGGGCCGCCGCCCAAGCCCGGGCGACCAGGCGGTCCTGCGCCTGACGTACGTCATTGAAGATCTGGATCGGCAGCGAGTTCATCTGACCGCCGAGGTTGAGGGTCGTCGCCTTGACGGCGAACGCCGTGAAGAGGAGGGGCGCCGTCTCCCCGGCCGCGCGAGCCACCGCGAGCAGCGATCCGGTTATCAGCCCGGGGAGCGCGCTCGGGAGGACCACCCGCGCGATGACGCGCCAGCGCGGGGCCCCGAGCGCGAGCGCGGCCTCGCGCAGCGAGTCCGGAACGAGGCTCAGCACGACCTCCGAGGCCTTGGTCACGACCGGAAGCATCAGAAGGGCCAGCGCGACCGAGCCCTTCCAGCCTGCGAAGTTGCCGCCGACGCCGCCGAGCACCAGCACGATGTAGATGAACAGCCCGAAGACGATCGACGGCACGCCGGTCAGCACGTCGACGAAGTAGCGGACCACGTTCGCGAAGCGCGACTTCTTGCCGTACTCCACGAGGTAGAGGGCCACGCCGATCCCGATCGGGATGGCGATCGCGGCGGCGAGCGCAACGATTAACACGGTCCCGACGATCGCGCTCTTGATCCCGCCCGGGTCGCCGAAGAAGCGGCCGCTCGGGTCGGTCGAGAAGAAGTGCCAACTCCAGGTGCCGATCCCCTTCTTGATCAGGTAGTAGAGGACGAGGACGAGCGGCACGAGCGCGACCAGGGTGGCCGCCAGGAGAAGTCCGCGGGCGATCTTGTCCGTGCGGCG
>JBJMLJ010000025.1:0-5113 GCA_045805365.1 Thermoleophilaceae bacterium | reverse complement strand
GGGCACGATGGCGCAGGCGATGCTCAGGCCGGGCGCCCTGCCGGGACGGTTCAGCACGAACGCGACGAGGATCAGGTAGACGCCCGCGGCTGCGTAGGGATCGAGCAACCACTTGAGCGAGCGGAGCCTGCCGCGTCCGTACCGCACCCTCAAATCCGAGATCGTAAGGGCACGGATCACCTCGGCGCCGCGCCGGATCGACGGCGGCACGAGCACCCCGCCTCGGGCGGACCCGGCTGCGGTCACAGGCGCCGCAGAAGCGTCGGCGAGGCTGGGGGACGGCGACTCGATCGCTCGATCGTAGACCAGGTCGAAAGCCGCCCGTCAGGCCCGCTGACGGCGGGAGGGGAGCAGGCGACTCTCGAAATAGCCGAGGAGCAGGCCGGCGTCGTAGAGGACGCGTACACAGGCCGCGCGCGGGCGGCGTGCCCGGAGGTGACGGAGCGCCTTCCGCCAGGACCACGGTGGCAGCAGCGTCCGAAGCGGGGGTCGCTCCCGCTCGAAGCGGGGACCGCGGCCAATCCAGCGCGCCTTTCCGAACACCTCGCGCGGCCCGGTCGGAAGCGTGAAACGGAAGCGGGCGGCGTGAACCACATGCGCGGGACCGATGCGGCGGCCGAAGTCCACGTCCTCTCCGTAGCCCACCCGGGGATAGCCGCCGGCGCGCTCGAAGTCCTCGCGCCGGACGGCCTTCGGCCACGGGTTGCGGTCGCCGAAGCGCGGCCGCTCACCGGGCGGCCTGCCCCGCACGCGGAGCCAACCGGGCGCGAGTCCTTCCGCCGGGTTGTGCCACGTGACGCCGCCGGGGAAGGTGCCCGCGACCTCCGGGTCGTCCAGAGGGGCGACCAGGCGCTCGAGGAAGTCCTCCGCGTAGAGCTCGTCGGCGTCGAGGAAGACGAGCAGCCGCCCCCGGGCAGCGCGCGCGCCGGCGTCGCGTGCGGTCCCACAGCCGCGGTGGGGCATGCGCAGCAACCGCACGCCGGGACGGGCGGCGATCTCCGCGGTCCGGTCCCTGGAGCCGTCGTCCACCACGATCAGCTCGTAGTCCGGATGGGTCTGCTCGAGCAGCGAGTGGAGACAGGCGTCGATCCAGCGCTCCTCGTCGTAGGCGGCCACTACGACGCTCACCTCCGTCATCGGGCCCCGTTCTCGATCACACGCGCGATCCTGGCCGCCACCCTGCCCCAGCCCATCTCCGCCATGGCCGACGGCCCCTCGGCTTCGGCCCTCCGTCGCGTGTCCGCGTCGGTGAGCCCGCGCACGATCTCCTCCACGAACCGGCTGCGCCACGGCTCTCCGGGTGCGCCCTCCTGGATGACGGCCCCGACCCGGACGGTTTCGCTGAGCGCGCCCCATCCCGACGCGACCACCCAGAGCCCTGCCGCCTGGGCCTCCATGGCGGCGATGCAGGAGGCCTCCTCGAAGGGTTCCCCGGCGAGCGTCGACCAGGAGGGGTGGGCCCACACCCGCGAGCCCCGCATCAGCCGCTCGTGCCCCTCTGGCCTGAGCGGCCCAAGCGCGCGCACCCCGGGCTGACGCGACAGGCGCTCGACGCGCCGCCTGTGTCGCGCCACGTCGGGGTTCCTGGTCGCAACGAACTCGTAGACGGGCGCGTAGCAGTAGGCGAGCTCCGCGTCCGGGACCATCGAGCGGACCTCAGGCCACAGCTCCAGCAGCACGTCGAGCCCGCGCTCGGGCTGAGCGCTCGAGACGACCCGGGCGGCCCGCCGGCCCGGCCCGCTGAACCTCGTCGCGTCGACGCCGTTGCGAACCGTGATCACCCGGTCGGCCACGGCCGGATGGCGGGACCGGAGGCGCCGGGCGTGCCATTCGGACAAGGCCAGGATGCGGTCCACCCGCCGCGCCCTGGCCGCGGTGAGCGACCTCCCGAGGTCCGGCCTGTGCTCCCACAGCATGGTCGTGCGGGCCGGGAGGCCGGCGTCGAGGAGCTCCGGCGCGCGGCACGCGATCAGGGCGTCGACCGGCCGGTCCGCGTCGAGCGCCTCGCGCGGCCCGTAGGTCACGCCGGCGTGGGTCTCCGCGCTGTGCACATTCCCGTGGACCCTGACCTCGTATCCGAGCTTCGCCAGGCCGCCGGCCACCTCGACCACCGCGGTCTCCGTCCCGCCGGGGAGACCTTCGGCCTCGGTATCCCGTGGCCCCCAGGGCATGGGGTCCCTATCGACGTAGATCAGCACCTCGGTCATGCGGACCTGGCCGGCGCGAAGTCCGGAGCGCCCTCGCGATAGGCCGGCAGCTTCCGCACCGCCTCCTCCAGGTCGCCGAGGACCCGGGGTGGCATGGCGCCCTCACCGGTCCTGAGCTCGAGGTAGCTCTCGACGGCCCGCTCGATAGCCGGTGCGCGCTTCGGCACGAGGTCCGCGAGCCGATCGGCGGTGGCCTGGACGGTGAGCGGGAGATTCGGCTCGCCGCTCTCCACGCTTTCGAGCAGCAACCCCGCCCGGGCGGCGCTGAACACCATCCACAGCGCGCGCAGCGGAGCCGCCTCGGACGTCCCGGCGAGCCAGCCACGATGCTCCGCCACCGCCCGCCGGGCCCAGTCGCCCACGGACCAGCCCCTCAGCTCGGGGAACCGCGCGCTTGTTTGGCCGCGGGCCAGGGCCGTCGAGACCGGGTCGCTGAGCGGGGACACCACCGCCCGCAGCATTCCCCGTCGCCACAGGTCGACGCTCGGCAGCACCAGCAGATCGCCGCTTCGCAACACCGGGTAGGGGCCCCGAGCCGAGGCGGCGGCCCAGCGGCCCAACGCGCGCGGATCAGCCGGGTCGCCGGGCACCAGGAAGAAGGTCTCGTCCGGGGCCGCCGGCACCACCACGAGCGCGCGCCAGTCGACCAGCGGCAGGAGCGGCCCTGTGACCTCGGAGGACTCCAGTGCAAGCTCCCCCTGCCCACCCCAGTCGAGCCGCACCTCTCTCGTCCCGGCCGGCGCGGCCTCGGCCATGAGCCGCTCGGCAGCGCGCCCGGTCATGCGGAGCAGCGCCGGCACCACCTCTTCGAAGGGTGGCGCCGGCGAACGGTGCAGCCTCCGGCCCAGCGCCAGGGCCGTCTCGATCGCCTGCCGCTCCTCCGGCAGCCGTTCGCGCGCCAGCTCGAGCGCGGCCACCCGGTTGGGTGTCACCTCCCCATCGGTGAGCCACAGCCACGCCCGCAACGGCTCGGCTACGAGCTTGAAGCAGAGATGGGCGGAGCGTGGCCCGGGAGCGACCCCGCACGCCCGGGCGGCGAACCCCCACCAGCGCTGGAACTCGAGCCACACGGCGATGCGCCGGCGCTGAGCGTCGACGCTGGGGGGTGCGGGTCGCAGCTCGGAGCCCGCCAGCCGCCGCCAGCCACGCACGGGCACTCCGATCCCCGGACGCTCGCGCACGCCACCCTCATCCGGGCGGGCGGCCGGGCCGAAGTAGGCCGCCGAGCCGATGCCGCTCCCATCGGCTTCCAGGCCGTGCAGGAGGGTGGGCGAGCGGGCCGCGTCCGCAAGGTCGGCCTGCTCGTAGACCGCCAGCTCGACGAAGTCACCGAGCACCGCGAGTCTCCGCCCGAGGCGAAGCCAGCGGACCTTCAGCGCCCGCCGCCTGGCTCCCGGGCGAGCGGGATCGCCCCGGACGACCGCCACCAGATCGATGTCGGAGACGCCGTACAGCACGTCGCTCTCGGCCATCCCACCGCGGACGTAGAAGCCGGCCACGCCCGCTCCACGACCCACATAGGCGACCACCGCCCGGGCGATGGCCTCGTACGCCAGCGCCCAGAGCGGCCGCAGGGCGCCTGGCTGGGTGCGCAACACCACCCGGCTGCCGACGCGCGCCAGCGCGGTCGGCGGCGGTGGCCACTCGGGTCGCTGGACGGACTTGATGCCGCGACCATACAATCGCCCGCGCCGATGGCCCTCGCGAACGTGGCGCTTCACGGGTTCGTCGCCGCGCTCACCGCGGCCCTCCTGCTGACGGCGCTGCTGGCGCTCACCTGGGCGCGGATCGTGCGGGCCTCGCGCTCCGCCCCCGTCCCGCAGGCGGACGCGATAGTCGTATTCGGGGCGGCCGCCCGGCCGGACGGGCCGTCGCCCGAGCTCGCCTCTCGTCTCGAACATGCTGCCGCCCTGTTCGATGCCGGCCGCGCGCCGCGGATCCTTTGCAGCGGAGGCCTCACCGGCCCGATCTCGGAGGCGCGCACCATGCGGGCCGCTCTCCTCGAACGCGGGGTCCCGGCCGAGGCGATCCTCGTGCACGAGCACGGCAGCTCCACGCGTCGGACCGTCGCCGCTGCCCGTGGCACCCCCGGGCAGGGCTGGCGCAGCACCGTGCTC
Source organism: Thermoleophilaceae bacterium (assembly GCA_045805365.1). Classification (GTDB taxonomy): domain Bacteria; phylum Actinomycetota; class Thermoleophilia; order Solirubrobacterales; family Thermoleophilaceae; genus DASXBA01. The sequence continues at coordinate 789 of JBJMLJ010000025.1, read as the reverse complement.
GTCTCGTCGCCCTACCACCTGCACCGAATCGCTGGCGAGGCCCGACGGCAGGGAGTCGACCATTCGCTTTCGGCTCCGCCGGAGAGCCCGATCACGCGCCGATTCAGCACGCGCGCGGCTCAGACCGCCCGCGAGGTCGCCGCCGTCTGGTGGTACGCGCTGAGCGCGACGCTGGACGACCCCGAGGAGCTCCCGGCGGAGCGCATCTATGCCTTGGAGGACCTGGCGAGCGCCTACTAGGCCCGAAGCGCCTCGCGCAGGCGGGCGCCGGGGCACGCGGTCGGCATCAGGTCCCCGTGGCAGACGAGCGAGAGGGAACCTCGCACTCGGGCGAGCGAGCCGATGGCGGCTCGGGTGGGGAGCTCCTTCTCGAAGTCGCCCGCGAGCGCGATCCCGACGGCGCCTCGGTTGTGCCCGGCCGCGTGGGCGCCAAGCGCCCACATGGGCCTGCCCGCGAACACGCGGCCGCTCGGCATGATCACGAGGTGGTAACCGACCGCCTGCCAGCCGCGCTCGAGGTGGAGGCCTTCGATCCGCCTCATGTAGGCGGCCTCCGAAGCGGGATCGCCCTGCCTCAGCGTCGCATCCGGAACGGCGGTGTGGTGAAGAATGACTCGGCGATGCTCGCCGCATTCCTCGAATGAAGCAGCTGTGACCTGCGCCTCCCAGAGCTCGGGGCCGACGACGTCCGCGTCCATTCGCGCCAACCGTAACGGCCCCTTCGAGCGGCCCCAGTCCGGCCTGCTGCTCGACGCCCTGTATCCGCTCGACGAGAAGGTGCCCGGCTTG
>JBJMLJ010000024.1:0-2818 GCA_045805365.1 Thermoleophilaceae bacterium | reverse complement strand
CCTATCCCGGCGACGTCTTCTACCTGCACTCGCGGCTGCTCGAGCGCGCGGTCAAGCTCAACGACGAGCTCGGCGGCGGCTCGCTCACCGCGCTGCCCGTCATCGAGACGCAGGCAGGCGACGTCTCGGCCTACATCCCGACCAACGTCATCTCGATCACGGACGGCCAGATCTTCCTCGAGGCCGACCTGTTCCGCTCGGGCGTGCGACCGGCGATCAACGTCGGCATCTCGGTCTCGCGCGTCGGCGGCTCGGCGCAGACCACGCCGATGAAGAAGGTGGCCGGCAAGCTGCGCATCGAGCTGTCCCAGTACCGCGAGCTGGAGGCGTTCGCGCAGTTCGGCTCGGAGCTCGACCCGGACACGCAAGCGACCCTCAGCCGCGGCGAGCGGCTGGTCGAGTCGCTCAACCAGGACGAGCGCTCACCCTGGAAGATCGAGGACCAGGTGGCGGCGATCTACTCGGGCACCGGCGGCTTCCTCGACCGGATCAAGGTGGACCGCATCGGCGAGTTCCACCAGATGATGCTCGAGCGCCTGCGCTCCGAGAAGTCGGACCTGCTGGACAAGATCGCCGAGGGCAACTGGGACGACTCGATCGAGTCCGAGCTGGGCGACGCGATCGCCGAGGCGATCGACGACTTCGGGCCCGACTTCGACGAGGAGGGCAATCCGCTCGAGGAGGGGGAGTCGGACCGCGTGAAGGATGAGGAGAAGCGGGACGACGAGGAGACGGAGGACAAGGAAGACAGCGCCGACGAAGAGGGCGACGAGGACGAAGAGGCTGGGGACAAGGAGGAAGCGACGGCCTAGTGGCCAACCTGAAGGACATCCGCAGCCGCATCTCGAGCGTGAAGAACATCCGCAAGATCACGCGTGCCATGGAGATGGTGGCCGCCGCCCGGTTGCGCAGGGCCGAGCAGCGGATCGAGGCGCTCAGGCCATATGCCGACGCGCTCAGGCGCATGACCCGGCGCGCCGCGGAGGCCGCCGAGAGCATCCCCAGCCTGCCGATCCTCCAGGAGCGGGAGAACGTCAACAAGGTTGGGCTGCTGCTCGTGACGGGCGACCGCGGCCTGGCCGGCCCGTTCAACTCGCAGATCATCCGCGCCGGCAACCGGCGCGCGGCCGAGCTCCGGAACGAGGGCACCGAGGTCGCCTGGTACGCGTCCGGCCGCCGCGGCGAGTCGTCGCTCCGCTTCCGCAACCTCGAACTCGCCGGCAGCTGGGCCGGCTTCACCGACAGGCCCGCCTTCTCGGACGCCCGCGCCATCGCCGACGGCCTGACCTCCGCCTACATCGACGAGGACGTCGACCGCGTCGAGGTGATCTACAACGGCTACGTCTCGGCGATGACCCAGGAGGTCCGACACGAGACGCTGCTGCCGCTCCAGCAGGCGGACATCCTCGGCGACGAGGAAGACGACGACGATGGCGACGACGACGTCAGCGAGGAGCATCAGCGCGCCCTCTGGATCTACGAGCCCGATCCGGAGGAGATCCTCGCCCGGCTGGTTCCGGACTACGTCGAGATCTCGATCTACCGGGCGCTGCTCGAATCGACGGCGTCCGAGCACGGCGCGCGCATGTCCGCGATGCGCAGCGCCTCGGACAACGCCGCCGAGCTGATCGACGACCTGACGCTGGAGGCCAACCGCCAGCGACAGGCCGAGATCACGCAGGAGATCATGGAGGTAGTCGCGGGCGCCGAGGGACTTCGATAGAACGAGGAGACATGGAAGCAGGCACCGAAGAGAAACGGGACGAGGAGAAGCAGGACGAGGAGCGCCAGGACGGCGACCGCGAGACCAGCGTCGGTCGGGTCGAGGAGGTCCAGGGCGTGGTGCTCGAGGTCGCCTTCGGCGAGAACCTCCCCGAGATCAACAACGCGCTGGAGATCGAGATGGAGGAGGACGGCGACAAGCGCCGTCTCGTCTGTGAGGTCCAGCAGCACCTGGGCGACGACCGCGTGCGCGCGGTGGCGATGGACTCCACGGACGGCGTGGCGCGCGGGATGGAGGTGCGCGACACCGGTGGGCCGATCACGGTGCCGGTCGGCGAGGCCACCCTGGGCCGCATCTTCAACCTGCTGGGCGAGCCGATCGACGAGGAGGGCGACGTCGAGGTCGAGGAGCGCTGGCCGATCCACCGCGATGCTCCCAGCGTCGAGGACCTGACCCCGACCCGCGAGATCTTCGAGACCGGGATCAAGGTCGTGGACCTGCTGGCGCCCTACGCCAAGGGCGGCAAGGTCGGCCTGTTCGGCGGCGCCGGCGTGGGCAAGACCGTCCTCATCCAGGAGCTGATCCACAACATCGCCCAGGAGCACGGCGGCCTGTCCGCGTTCTGCGGGGTGGGCGAGCGCTCGCGCGAGGGCAACGACCTTTGGCTCGAGATGAAGGAGTCGAAGGTGATCGAGAAGACGATGCTCGTCTTCGGCCAGATGAACGAGCCGCCCGGCGCCCGCATGCGCGTGGCCCTCTCCGGGCTGACCATGGCGGAGTACTTCCGCGAGCAGGGCGGCCAGGACGTGCTGCTCTTCATCGACAACATCTTCCGCTTCGTCCAGGCGGGCTCCGAGGTCTCGGCGCTGCTCGGCCGGATGCCCTCGCAGGTGGGCTACCAGCCGACCCTCGAGACCGAGATGGGCCAGCTGCAGGAGCGGATCACCTCGACCCGCCAGGGCTCGGTCACCTCGGTGCAGGCGATCTACGTCCCGGCCGACGACCTCACCGACCCGGCGCCGGCGTCGGTGTTCGCCCACCTGAACGCGACCACGACGCTGTCGCGGTCGATCTCGGAGAAGGGCATCTACCCGG
>JBJMLJ010000023.1:0-5879 GCA_045805365.1 Thermoleophilaceae bacterium | reverse complement strand
CGTGCACAGCGTCTGCCCTCCGAATCGATCGGCGATCTCGGCCTCGTAGCGGGCGCCGTAGAGCATCGGGCGCAGGTTGTCGGACATGCCACCGTCGACCGCCACGTAGGTGCGGATGCTCGGGATCTCCTTGACCGTGCCAACGGTGTAGATCGTCACCCCCGCGTTGCCGACCAGCGAGCGGCCCGGCTCGCAGAGGGTCTTCACCCCCTTCGGGGCCCGCTTCAGCAGAGCCTCGGCATAGTCGTCGACCGATGGCGGCTCGTCGTCCTGCGTGTAGGCGATTCCGAGACCGCCGCCGAGATTGAGGAGCGGCCAATCGCCGATCGCGCTCAGCACCTCGGCCAGCCGCTCGTATACCTCGAGCTCGAACACCTGCGAGCCGATGTGGGCGTGCACGCCGCGCAGCTCGAGCCCGGCCTCCGTGCAGCGCTCGACCGCGCGGGGCACCTCCGCCAGCCCGAAGCCGAACTTGGAGTCCTCCTGGCCGGTCTGGATGTAGGAGTGGGTGGTCGGGCGAATGCCCGGGGTGACGCGGAGCATCACGCGCTGCCCCCGTCCCAGCCGCTCGAGCCGGTCGATCTCGTCGAACGAGTCGACCACGATGTGGCCGACGCCGCGCTCGATCGCCATGCTCAGCTCGGCCTCGGTCTTGTTGTTCCCGTGCATGTAGATCCGCTCGGGGGCGACGCCGGCCTCCAGGGCCAGGTACAGCTCGCCGCCCGAGGCGACGTCGCAGGAGAGGCCCTCCTCGTCCATCAGCCGGTAGACCGCCGTGCAGGGGAAGGCCTTGCTCGCGTAGACGATCTCGAACTGCTCGGTCCGCGCCCGGAACGCGTCCTGGTACGAGCGGGCCCGGGCGCGCATATCGTCCTCCGCGTAGACGTAGGCGGGAGTACCGAACTCCCGGGCGAGCTCGATCAGGTCGCAGCCGCCCACCTCGAGCCGGCCGCGCTCGTTGAGGCGCGAGCCCAGCGGGTAGACGTGCGAGACCGTGGCCGTCTGCTGTGCCGAGGCCATAAGCTCGGGCGATTATGAAGCACGCCCCGCCGGCCCCGCCCGAGCTCGGGACGCACGAGGGCCTGGCCTACGCGCTCTTCCTCCCTGAGGAGGAGCCCGCGGCTGGAGTGGTGATCCTGCACGGGGCCGGCTCGGCCAAGGAGAGCCACTTCGACTTCGGCCGCCTCTGCCGCGACAGCGGGCTGGCCGCGCTGGCCTACGACGCCCGCGGCCACGGGCGCTCCGACGGGGAGTTCGGGCCGGGCGCCTTCGAGGACGTGCTCGCCATGTGCGACCTGCTTCGCGGCCACGCCCCGGCTGTCGCCCTGCGCGGCTCGAGCATGGGCGGCTTCTGCGCCATCCACGCGGCGGCGCTCGACCCATCGCTGGCGGCGGTGGTGGCCATCTGCCCCGCCCCGGAGGACCGGCTGCTGCGTGCCGTCCGCTCCGGGGAGCTCGACGATTTCGCCCTCGACCGCGCCGCCGTCGAGCCCTGGCTCGAGTCGCTCGACATCTATGAGGCCGTCGGCCGGTTGGGCCCCGAGACCGCGCTGCTGCTCCTGCACGCCCGCGGCGACGAGCGGATTCCATACACCGTCAGCGAGGAGCTGTTCGGCTCAGCGCACGAGCCGAAGCGCCTGCTCGTCCTGCCCGGCGGACATCACCGCTCGCTTCAGCACGACGTGGAGATCCAGTCCGTGTCCCGGCGCTGGATCGAGGATGCCGCCGCCCGGCAGCACTAGTGGCCCGGGAGGACGCCCGAGTCGACCTTGCCGCCCAGGCCGCGGACGATGTCGGACACGGCCTTGCCGGTGTCGCTGACCGTCTTGCCCACGGTCGGGTTCACGCCGCCCGCGGTGCCGCCGAGCCGCCCCGCGGCACCCTCGGTGGTGTCACCGAGGCTCTTCGTGACGGGCGTGACGGGGGGCGCGCCCGGCAGCGGGGTCGACGGGACGCCTGTGATGGGGCCCTGAGTGGTGCCGCCACCGGTCGGGCCGCTGCCCCCGGAGGGGGTCTGGACGGTGCCGGCACCCGGCGATGGCGTGGTTCCCGCCGGCGTGGATGCGGTGCCGGGGGTGGTCCCCGAAGCTGCGGCCACGGTGCCGGCCGGCGGGGTGGCCGCCACGGCGGCGGCCGCGGGCGCGGCGTCGACTGCGATCTGGTCGGGGCCGGTGATCTTGAGCGTGGGCTGGTCGTCGCCCACCCTGAGGCTGCCGAGGCCGTTGACGATGTCGTCTCCCGGCCAGCCCCGGAACGCCACGATCGTGCTCACCACGGCGAGCATGAGAATCGACGAGGCGATCAGCACGCCGGTCGTGCCCAGACTGGTGATGTAGGCCCTCGAAGCTCTCACGGACGGGGTACCCCAGATCGGAATCGGCATGAGGGCCCGATTCCTTTAGCCCTAGAGGGTGCCACTTTCACCGTAGGAACGCGAATTTTTGTCGTTAAGAGCGGTATTTTCCGCCCGCAAGGTATGCGTGGCGGTGTCGCCCACCGCGGTGGCGGCCCCGGTGGCGGTGGCTCCTGCTGCGCCCGTGCGGCCTGCGGGCGTGGCCGTGGGCGTGGCCGCGACCATGGCCATGGCCACGGCCGCCGTGCACGGGGCGCGGCCGAAACGGCCTGTGTGGCCTGTGTGGCCTGTGTGGCCTGACCGGCGGCCTGGGCCTCGGCGTCAGGTGCTGGGGCGGCTTCCGGTGTACGGGCGGGGACGGAACGGGGATCACCCGCGCCGGCACAGGACGGAGCGCGTCCTGGGCCCCGCTGCGGCCCCGCCGACGCTGGTGCAGCCCCCGGCGCACCCGCGGTCGCGGGTGGGAGGCAGGTCGGCGCGCCACGCCGCGGCCGGCAGCATGGCGAGCGTGCCGGGCTCCGCGCCGGGCCCGGCGGGCGTGCGTGGCGCTTCCCCGAGGCCTGCCCGCCGCCAGCACCCCGAGGGACTGCTGGCTGGCCCGCTTGGTGCCGTCGACCGCCCGCTCGCTTCCCTGCCTTTCGCCCGCGGCCTCCTGTCGGTGGGGCGGCTTGGGCCAGTCGTTGAAGTCGACCGACCGGTCGAGCACGAGCAGCGCGATGATCGCGCCCGATAGCGCAAGGGCAATCGCGAATGCCCCGCCAATCAATCCTTTGCTGCTGCCCACGAGTCTCCACTGCCGCCGGACGCGGCCTGTTGAGGTCCGGCGACGATCGCGCTCCGGCTGGCGTGGCCATCGTAGCGTCGATCCCGGCCCCCGTGACGGTCTTCTGGCGCTAGGCGGGGCTTGGCTCCCGGCGTAGCATCGTCGCAAGCAGCCAGGCGCCGCCCGCGATCATCACCAGGCTGATCAGCTGCGGCAGGGTCAGGCCGGCTACAACCGAGTCGTTGCGCCGGATGATCTCGACGAGCACCCGCTCGACGCCGGCGAGCACCAGATAGAGGCCGAACAGGCCGCCGGCCGGCAGGCGGTCGCGCCAGCGCCAGAGGAGCAGCGCGACCAGCCCCATGGCCAGCGTCTCGTAGACCGGGGTCGGGTGCACGTCGTGGGTCGTCGGCACCGTCCCGTGCGGATAGCTCATCGCCCAGGGCAGGTCCGAGCGGATCCCGTAGTCGCCGTCCCCGGAGACCTGGCAGCCGATCCGGCCGATGGCGTAGCCGAGCGCCAGCGGGACGCTCGCCACGTCGAGGAGCACGAGCCCCAGCCAGCCGCGCCGCTGTGCCCACAGCAGCACGCCGATCGCGCCGCCGATCGCACCCCCGTACCAGACGAGCCCGGAGCCGGAGAAGACGTTGCCCAGCAGGTCGTGCGAGACCTTGCTCCAGTTCTGAATCAGGTAGTCGACCCGCGAGCCGACGACACCCCCCACCAGCCCCGCGAAGAGCATCTCGTAGGCCCAGTCGCCGGGCAGGTCGAGCTCCCGCAGACGGCGTCCCAGGACGGCGCCCGCGGCGAGGAAGGCGAGGGCGAAGCAGATGCCGAAGGTCTTCAGGTCGAGTGGGCCGAGATGGATCTCCGGCTGCACCCCCCGGACACTAGTAGGCCTCGGTCAACCGCTAGCTAGAGTTTCAGTCGGTGGCAAGACAGCGCGCCTCATTCGACCGCGACCCGGGTCTCCAGGCCCGGATGCTCCTGACGATGTTCCTGCTCGGACTCGTCTACGTGGCCTTCATCGTGGTGCTCCTGGCGGCCGGCGCGGGCGCCGTGACGATGGTGGTCGTCATCGGCGCGCTGACGCTCGCGCAGCTCTTCCTGTCGGACAAGATCGGGCTCGCGGCGATGGGCGCCAAGGCGGTCTCGCCGGAGGAGGCGCCGGGCCTGCACGCGATGATCGAGCGCCTCTGCATCCAGGCCGACCTGCCCAAGCCGCGGATCGCGGTGGCCGACACAGAAGTGCCCAACGCGTTCGCCATGGGCCGCTCGCAGAAGAGCGCCACGGTCTGCTGCACCACGGGGATCATGAACGTGCTCTCGCCCTCCGAGCTCGAGGGCGTGCTCGGCCACGAGCTCTCGCACGTCAAGCACCGCGACGTGCTGATCATGACCGTGGCGAGCTTCTTCGCCAGCGTCGCGGCCATGATGATGCAGTTCGGGATCTTCTTCGGCGGCGATGACGACGACGGCCCCGGCTTCTTCGTGGTGCTGCTCGCCTCGTTCGTCGTCTACATCGTCTCCTTCTTCCTGATGCTGGCGCTGTCGCGCTACCGCGAGTTCGCGGCCGACCGCGGCTCCGCGCTGATCACCGGCCGGCCGAGCGCCCTCGCCTCCGCCCTGGTCAAGATCTCGGGCGCGATGGAGGCCGTCCCCAAGCAGGATCTGCGCGAGGCGGAGCGGATGAACGCCTTCTTCATCGTCCCGACCAGCGTCAAGGGCGCGGTCCAGACGCTGTTCGCCACCCACCCGCCGATGGAGAAGCGGATCGAGCGTCTGCAGCAGCTCGAGTCGCAGCTCCAGGGCACCGCGACGCTGGCCGCCTGAGCTCCGCCGATGGGCTTCCTCGACGCTCTGATGGGCGGGGGCCGCAAGCTCAAGGGCCCGGCGCCCGACCGCCTGTTCGCGATGAGCACGGCCTACGTCACGCTCGAGACGGGCCTCGGCCTGAAGCAGCGCGACGCGTCGGCGATCGTCTTCCAGCCCCTCGCCACGGCCGACTTCTCGGAGATCGTCTCCGAGACCGAGGAGCTCCTACGCGGCTCGGCCGAGGACACCGGCACCGAGGTCGAGTCCCACGACGACGAGTTCGGCTACCGCTGGCTGATCCTGCGCGACTCCGACTTCGAGGACCTGGTCGTCTCGCTCAACACCGTCTCGACCCAGCTCCAGTCGGGCGGCTACGGCGACCGCCTCCTGGCCTGCGTCTTCGCCTTCGAGGAGAACGGCAAGCCGATCTACCTCATCTACAACTTCAAGCGCGGCGGCTTCTACCCCTTCGTCCCCGCGTCGGGCGAGCAGCAGCGCGACTCCGAGCGCGAGCTGCGCCTCAAGGCCCAGCTCGGAGCCGAGCTCCCCTGGGAGCAGGACATGGCGCGCTGGTTCCCGCTCTGGGAGATCCCGCTGTAGCTACCGCTCCAGCCGAGACCCACGTCCCGCTCAGCTCTTCGCGGCGGGGCAGCGGCTCTCGGACGCCGTGGCCCTGATCGGCCGGGCGGTCCCCTGGATGGGCTAGTCCGGGATCAGGCCCTCGCCCGAGAACTCGTTCTTGGCCTCCTGGAAGGTGATGTCCCGCGGCGGGAGGATCACCTCGGACTCGACCAGCTCGTCGTCCGGCACCGCGTTGCCGTTGGTGGTGACCAGCTCGAGCATCTGCGTCCACAGCTCGCGGAAGCCGGTCTCGTCACCTGACTCCACGGCGCTCACGGCGCGGTTGTCGAGCTCGTTCAACCGCCCGCCGTCCTCGTCCGGGATGGT
>JBJMLJ010000022.1:0-3641 GCA_045805365.1 Thermoleophilaceae bacterium | reverse complement strand
CGCGGGCATCTGCGGCGGCCTCTTGATCGGGCTGTCCACCTTCCAGGCCGAGTTCGACTTCGGCGTGCCGCAGTTCAGGCTCGTCTTCCAGCCGGTGCTGATCGCGATCGCGGCCGGGGTGGCGCTGGTCGCCGCGCGGATCTACGCGGGCCGCGGCGCGCCGCTGTTCACCGTCCTCTTCTTCCTCGCGATGCGCGGCGGCCTGACGCTGCTCGTCGGGCCCATCCTGGGCGAGGCGACGCCTCACTTCCCGCTCTACATCGCCGAGGGTCTGCTCGTCGAGGCCACGGCGTTCGCCATCCCGCCCCGCGGGCGCCCCTATCTCTTCGGCGCGGCCGCCGGCGCCCTCATCGGGACCGTCGGCTTCGCCGCCGAGCTCGGCTGGTCGCACGCGTGGATGCCCAACCCATGGCCGGGCTCGCTCGTCGGCGAGGCCCTGCCTGCCGTGCCCATCGCCGGCATCGCAGCCGGGCTGATCGGCGGCTTCGTGGGCACCGCGCTCGCCGTCCCGCGGCTCCCGCGGCTGCGGCTCCCCCGCCTCGCCCCGGCGGCGCTCGGCCTGGTCGCGATCGCCCTGATCTTCGCCTGGGGCCTGAACACCACGCCCGAGCGCGGCGTCCGCACGGCGGTGCACCTTGCGACCGTCCGGGGCGGCCCCGACCGCGAGGTCTCGGCAAGGATCCAGGTGTCGCCGTCCTCGGCCGTCCACGACGCGGACTGGGTCGAGGTGCTGGCCTGGCAGGGGCACGGCATGGTGCTCGACCGCCTCCACCGCATAGGCACGGGGAGCTACCGGACCACCAGGCCGATCCCGGTTCACGGCAGCTGGAAGGCGCTCGTCCGCCTGCACCGCAAGGACTCCCTGCTCGGCGCGCCGATCTACCTGCCGGAGGACAGCGCGATCCCCGTGAAGGGCGTACCGGCTACGGCCGGCTTCAGCCGCCCCTTCGTCAAGGAGAAGAAGATCCTCCAGCGCGAGCAGAAGAGCGGCGTCTCGCCGGCCCTGACGACGATCGCCTACAGCGTCGTGGGCTCGATCGTCCTGGCGCTGATCCTCGCGCTCGCCTGGTCCCTGACCCGGCTCGGCCGCAGCGCCGCGATGCCCGAGCAGCCGTCGCCGCGCGAGTCGCTTCCCTCGGCGGTACCCCAGGGCGCATGACCGACTTCCGAGTCGCGATCGTCGGCACCGGCTTCTCGGGCATCGGCATGGCCGCCCGCCTGAAGCGCGAGGGCATCGACGACTTCGTGGTGCTGGAGCGCAACGAGGGGGTCGGCGGGACCTGGTGGGACAACACCTATCCCGGCTGCCAGTGTGACGTGCCCTCGCACCTCTACTCGTTCTCCTTCGCGGCGAACCCGAGCTGGAGCCGGACCTACTCGCTCCAGCCGGAGATTCGCGACTACCTGCGCGACTGCGCGGAGCGCTTCGGCATCACGCCTCACGTTCGCTTCGGCTGCGAGCTGCGCTCGGCGGCCTGGGACGAGGAGGCCGCCTGCTGGCGGCTCGAGACCGCCGACGGCGAGCTGACCGCCGAGGCCCTGGTGGCCGGCGTCGGCCCGCTGAGCGAGCCCGCAACCCCCGACATCCCGGGACTCGAGCGCTTCGAGGGCGCCCTCTTCCACTCCGCCCGCTGGGATCACGACCACGACCTCGCGGGCGAGCGGGTGGCGGTCATCGGCACCGGCGCCTCGGCGATCCAGCTCGTGCCGCGCATCCAGCGCGAGGTCGAGCGGCTGCACGTCTTCCAGCGCACGCCGCCGTGGATCCTGCCCCACACGGACCGGCCCGTCAGCCGGCTCGAGCGCCGGATCTACCGCCGCTTCCCGGCGCTCCAGCGCCTCCTCCGCGCGGGCATCTACGCGAGCCGCGAGTGGCTCGTCCTGGCCTTCGCCAAGCGGCGCGGGCTGATGAAGCTGCCCGAGGCCCTGGCCCGGCGGCACCTGCGCCGTCAGGTCCCGGACCCGGAGCTGCGCTCCAAGCTCACCCCGAGCTACACGATCGGCTGCAAGCGGATCCTGCTCTCGAACGACTGGTATCCGGCGCTGACCGCGCCCAACACCGAGCTGGTGACGGACGGCATCCGCGAGGTGCGTGAGCGCTCGCTCGTCACGGGCTCGGGCGAGGAGATCGAGGTCGACGCGATCGTGCTCGGCACCGGCTTCCGAATCACCGACTTCCCGGCCGCGGACCACCTCTTCGGCCGCGGCGGCCGCTCGCTGAACGAGGTCTGGCAGGGCAGCCCGCAGGCCTACCTCGGCACCTCGATCGCCGGCTTCCCCAACCTGTTCCTGCTGCTCGGCCCCAACACGGGCCTCGGCCACAACTCGATGGTCTTCATGATCGAGTCGCAGATCGCGCACGTGATTCGCTGCCTGCGCGCAAGCGAGGAGCGCGGCGCGCACGCGATCGAGATCCGCCAGGAGGCCCAGGAGGCCTACAACGCAGGCGTCCAGCGCGACCTTGCGGGCAGCGTCTGGAACGCCGGCGGCTGCAAGAGCTGGTACATCGACAGGACCGGCCGCAACACGACAATCTGGCCGCGCTTCACCTGGCAGTTCCGCCGCAGCGCGCGGCGCTTCGACGCGAGCGCCTACCGCTTCCTACGCCGCGCCCGCCCCGCGGGCGAGGACGCGGGCGACGAAGGCGCCGAGCTCCTCGGGCGTCCAGTCGCCGCCTGAGTCGAGCAGCAGGCGGACGCTGGTCCGCCCCGTGCCCGCGAGCAGCTCCGCCAGCACCGGCGCCTTGCGCTCGATGTCCTTCGTGCCCGCCTGCTCGAGGAACAGGGCAACGAGGGTGGTCAGCTGCTTCGTGATCTGGGCGCGGGCGCGGAGCACGCGCTTCAGGACCGCCTCGTCGCCACCGTGCTCGGCGTCGAAGACGACGCGCCAGGACAGCGGCGTCGCGGCGGCCGCCGTAAGCAGCGCGGTCAGGCCCTCGGCAAGCACCGCCTCGACGTCCTCGAAGCTGGGGCTCCTCGGGAGCGACGCGGCGACCGCCTCGCCGAGCTTCCGCTCCTCGCGCTCGAGCAGCGCCCGGAAGAGCTTCTCCTTGCTGGGGTAGCACTCGTAGACGACTGGCTTGCTCACCTTCGCCGCGTCCGCGATCGCCTCCATCGAGGTGCCGCGGTAGCCGTGCTTGACGAATTCGCCGAGCGCGGCGTCCAAAACGAGTGGTCGCCGCCGCTCCGGTCCCAGGTGGGCCGCCCGTGGCCGCTGTCCGACGCGCTGCTCCATGTCGGACAAAGGCTAGGGCTTGCCGAGCACAGGCTCCGGCAGGGGGCCGCCGAGGGCCGCCCGGGTGATCCTCACGGCCCCCGCCAGGAAGCCGATGGCCGAGCGCAGATAGCCGAGCGTGACCGCCGCTCCGGGGAAGGTCGCCCAGTCGATCCGCGACGGCTGCGGCGCCGCCGGCACGGCACGCGGCTTGTGGCGCGGCGCCGGTGGCCGCGCCGCGGACGTGCTGCCGCCAGCGAGGCAGGTCTCGACCGCGTCGGCCACGAGCCGCGCCCGCTCGGCGTAGCCGGACGGCGTGGCGTGCACCCCATCGGGGCCGAGCAGGCCCGGGTCCTGTCTGGCGGCGGCGTGCCAGTCGACCACCTCGACGTTCGCCGTCGCGTTGGCAAAGCTCGTGACCGCCCGGT
>JBJMLJ010000021.1:0-4449 GCA_045805365.1 Thermoleophilaceae bacterium | reverse complement strand
GCTTGATCGCCAGGAGACCCTGCTCGGTGCCCGCGTCCTCGCCCTCCTCGGTGAGGACGTCCGCCTCCACGCCCGGCAGCGGCCTGGTGGCCGACCCCGGCTTGGTGGAGATGACCCCCGGCAGCGGCGAGATCATGATGTTGCCGGTCTCCGTCTGCCACCAGGTGTCGACGATCGGGCACTTGTCGCCGCCGATGACCTTCCGGTACCAGAGCCAGGCCTTGGGGTTGATCGGCTCGCCGACCGTCCCCAGGAGGCGCAGGTTGGACAGGTCGTGCTTCTGCGGGTGCTCGATGCCCCATTTGATGCACGCGCGGATGGCGGTTGGCGCCGTGTAGAAGACCGTCACGTCGTAGCGGTCGCACAGCTCCCACCAGATGTCCTTGTCCGGGTAGTCCGGGGCGCCCTCGTACATCACCGAGGTCACGCCGTTGAGCATCGGCCCGTAGACGATGTAGGAGTGGCCGGTCACCCAGCCGACGTCGGCCGAGCACCAGAAGACGTCGTCGTCCGGCTTGAGGTCGAAGACGTGCTTGGTGGTCCAGGCGACCCCCGTGAGGTATCCGCCGGTGGTGTGGAGGATCCCCTTGGGCTTGGCCGTCGAGCCCGAGGTGTAGAGGACGAACAGCGGATGCTCCGCGTCGAGCTCCTCCGCCGGGCACTCGTCGTCGGCCTGCTCGAGCGCCTCGTGGTACCAGACGTCGCGCCCGTCCTTCATCGGCGCGTCCTCGTCGGTGTTGCGCACCACGATCACGGTCTCGATCGAGGGGACGTCGCCGAGGAACTCGTCGACGGCCGTCTTGATGTCGGCGGCCTTGCCCTTGCGGCGGGCCTGGTTTGTCGTGATGAGCGCCTTTGCCTCGGAGAACTCCATCCGCTCCTTGACCGAGTCCGGGGAGAAGCCGCCGAACACGAGGTTGTGCGGCGCGCCGATGCGCGCGCAGGCCAGCATGGCCACGACGACCTCGGGGATCATCGGCAGGTAGATCCCGACCACGTCGCCCTTCTCGATTCCCTGATCCTTGAGGGCGTTCGCAAGCTTCTGCACGTCGCGGTGCAGGTCGGCGTAGGTAACGTCGCGCTCCTCGCCCTCCTCGCCGCGCCAGTGGAAGGCGACCTTGTCGCCCTTGCCGTCCTCGACGTGGCGGTCGAGGCAGTTGTAGGAAGCGTTCACCTTGCCGCCGGTGAACCACTTGTAGAAGGGGGCGTTCGACTCGTCGAGCACGTCGTCCCAGCGATCGAACCAGTGCAGCGCCTCTGCCTGCTTCTCCCACCAGGCGACGGGATCCTCGGCGGCCTCCTCGTAGATCGACTCGTCGGAGATCAGCGCGTGCTCTTTGAAGTCCTCGGGCGGCTCGAACTTCTCCTGATCCAGGAGCTCCTGGATCTCCCGCTCGATCTGCTCAGTCGAAGCCTTAGTGGTGGCCTCCACTTGCTCCTCCTCTGCGATCAGACCGCCCCGGGCCCCACCTTGAGGCCCGGGGACGGTTCGTGGCTTGTGAGTTGGCTAGCGCTTCAGCTCCTTGACCGGCATGACGATGCGGCCGAACGTCTTGTTCGTCACCACGGCGAAGGATGCATACCACGCCGCAGCGGCCGTCGCGAGGCCGATCCAGCCGCCCGCCTTGACGATGTCCGTGTGTGCACCGGACTCGCCGATGCCGAGCACGAAGAACGTCGCCGCGAGCAGCAGGAACACCAGGTTCACGGCCACGCTCACGCGGAACGATGCGATCCACATGTAGGCCGTGAAGATGCCCCAGCCGATCAGGTAGAGCCCGACGGCGTCGCCGAGCTGAGCCGCCGGGATGTCCTTGGCCCAGAACTGGTTGAAGGCCCAGAAGGAGAGCCAGAACGCGCCGTACGAGGTGAACGCGGTCGCCCCGAAGGCGTTGTTGTTCTTGAACTCCCACATCCCGGCCAGCAGTTGCGCAAGCCCTCCATAGGCGAGCGCGAGGCCGAAGACGACCGGCTCTCCCTTCGCGTTCACCAGCCCGGCGTTGAACATGCTGAGCACGAACGTGGTGAGGGCGAAGCCGGCGAGCCCGAGCGGGGCCGGGTCGGCGATGATCGAACTGACGCCGGCCCTGGCTTCCTGCGCACGAGCGGTCTGACCGCCGTAGGCCTCCTGCCCGCCACCTTGCCGGACAGACGTTGCTTCCACGGGTCTCCTCCCCTCGATTGGGTTTGGATCTGAGCCCGGGCCGCGGCTCAGGCAGCAACCCGAACCTCCGGAGGTCGCTTACCCGCAACTAGGGGCCAATATGCCTGGTCCGGTTGACAAGGTGGCCTATGATCGGAGAGGGCCCTGATCATGGAAGAGCCGCAGTTGAACCGTGCCGGTACGGCCGCCTTGCAGGCCGGGCGCCTGGCGGCGTCGAGCGAGTTGCTGGCCGCCAGCGTGGCGACCAGGGTCCATGACGCCGAGGTGAGCGTCATGCAGGCCCGCTCGGCGGAGACGCGCGAGCTCTACAAGTCGCTCGTCTCGTCCCGGCGCCAAACGGTCAAAACGCTCTCGACGCACGCCGCAATACTGCGCTGCTCGGCGCGGGAGCTGGACCGGGCGGCGACCAGGCGCGCCCGGCTCAGGTAAGGCGCCGACCGGAATCGAACCGGTGTAAACGGCTTTGCAGGCCGCTGCGTAGCCACTCCGCCACGGCGCCGGGAGGGCTAGCGTACCGGGGCTATACTCGGCCTCCGCTGCGGCTGTAGCTCAGTTGGCTAGAGCGTCTGCTTGCCATGCAGAAGGTCGTGGGTTCGAATCCCATCAGCCGCTTTCGTCGAGCGCCCGGCCCGCGGCCGGGCTTTCGTCTTTTGAGGGTCGCACCTACTCCCGCAGCCCCGCGGCTTCGAGGGCTTCCTCGCGGTCGAAATACACGTCCACTCGGTGAAGCTTGCCGGCGATCAGCTCGTAGACGTTGGTGATGAGCTGATCAAACGCGGCACCGCCACTCGTCACCACCTTGAGCTGGCCGAAGACCAGTACGCGATCGCGGCCGACGGTGTGAATGCGCTCCACCTCGACGCGAAACGTGGTCGACGCCTCCTCTATACGCGCAAAGTACTCCCGGACGCCCTCCGGACCTCTGGTCGGTCCTTCCAGGGGGGTGCCCGGGTTACCGATCTCGATCTCGGCAGTGCATAAGGACAGGTAGCGATCCACGTCGCGCTCGTTGAGGGCAGCGATCAGTTGCCGCACCACCTCCACATTCTCCTGCGACATCGCCCGCGCAGTATCCCGCAGGCGAGGCGCGGCGACTACAACGAGCGCGGCGAGCACTTCTCCGCGTTGCGCCTTCGCCGCGGCGGGACTACTTTGGGCATCTGGCACCGCCTCGCCACATCGCCCGTCCGTCCGCGCGCGCGACCCCGCCCGTGGCCTGGGGTGCACTTGTGGCGACCCTCTGCGTGCTCGCGACTTGCGTGCTGGGCGTAACGCCCGCCCTGGCGGCGACCAAAGTCGTCACGTTCGATGACTACCCGGCCGGAATCCGTATCGCCAACCAGTACGAGAGCTCGCATGGAGTGAACTTCGAGGGCGGCGGGACGGCGCTCCAGCCATACGTGACATCGGTGGGGGCCGCGGCGCACTCGGGCGACCGCGTCGGCATCTACGACTGCACCGGCCTTGCCGGCTGCGGCGAGGGCTTCTTCTCGCCGCGGTTCCGCGGCCACTTGTCGACTTCAGCGACGACCGTGAGCGCGTACGTGGGCCTCGGGGTCATGCACAACGAGGGACAGACCGCGGACGTGAGGATGATCGCCCATGCGGCTGACGACAGCGTCGTCGGGCAGAGCGGCTACGTCACGGTGACCGAGGGCGCTCCGTTCAGCCAGCAGGTCACCGCGACCGCGGTCGCCGGCAAGGTGATCGACTACTTCGACATCGTCGCCGACAAGCCGGGCGACGAGGGCAAGGCGCTCGGCTTCGACGACCTCGCGCTCACGACCCCCGACTCGCCGCAGCCCGCCGACTTCACGCTCAACCAGGGCGAGAGCGTCGTGGACATCCCGCTCGGGACGTCGGTGGACGTGCCCGTCACGCTGAACCGCATCAACGGGTCGAACGGCGACATCTCGTTCGCGGTGACGGGGCTCCCGAAGGGCGTAACGGCCGGCTTCGATCCGAACCCGGTGCAGGGCAGCGCTACCGCGACGACGCTGACGCTGACCGCCGGCCCGGGTTCGCTCGCCGCCGACACGTACTCCAACGCAACCGTCACCGGGACGCCGTCGAGCGCGGCCGCCGGTCCGGCGGCGCGTTCGATCAACAAGCTCGTGAGGATCCGGCCGAACTGTCGTCACGAGGTGCGATTCGCCTACCTCGACGCACGCAGCGACGGCTGCATCGTCAAGCAGGGGCATAGATACGAGATCCCCAAGGCCGAGGTACACATCAACGGCTTGATCGTGAAGCCCGCCGACGCCGGCGCCGCGTCGCTCGTGATC
>JBJMLJ010000020.1:0-6087 GCA_045805365.1 Thermoleophilaceae bacterium | reverse complement strand
CGCTCGGGGTCCTCGGCCTGCGCGAGCTGCGCGCGCGAGCGATGCCGGGACGATGGCTGAGCGGTTCGACGTCGTAGTCGTAGGCGCGCGCTGCGCGGGAGCGCCGCTGGCCGCGCTGTTGGCGCGCCAGGGCGTTCGCGTGGCCCTGCTGGACCAGGCCAGCTTCCCGCGCGACACCCTTTCCTCGCATCTGTTCGAAGCGGACGCCCTCGCCTTCCTCGACCGCCTCGGAGTGACGGAGGAGCTGCGAGCGACCGGCGCCCCGTTCTCGGACCGCATGGACCTGAGGATCGAGGACGTGCACCTGCCGGCGCTGCCGTGGACCCAGCGGCCCGGCGACGTCGGCGGTGTGACCTCCGTTCGCCGGCTGGTGCTCGACCCGATCCTGATCCGGGCCGCGGAGGAGGCCGGCGCGGACGTGCGCACCGGGACGAAGGTCGTGGGGACGGTCGAGGACGATGGACGGATGGCGGGGGTGAGGGTGGCCTCCGACGCGGGCGAGGTGGAGCTGCGCGCGAGCCTCGTCGTGGGCGCCGATGGCCGCGGCTCGACCGTCGCGGAGCTCTGCGGGGCGCGGAAGTACAACCTGTTCCCCAATGAACGCGGCCTCTACTGGGCGTTCTTCGAGGACGCGCAGCCGCCCGCGCGGGACACCTTCGTCTCCCACCGCTGGTCCGACCGGTTCATCCTCGGCATCGAGTCCGACGCGGGCCTCTACCAGGTGCTCGTCTGGCCCGAGTTCGCCGATCTCGAGCGCTTCCGCGGCGATCTCGACGCGATGTTCATGGACCAGGCGCTCAGCTGCGAGCCGATCGCCGCGGCGCTGGCGGGCGCCCGACGGTTCGGCAAGCTCTTCGGCGCCGTGCGCTGGGCCGGCTTCTTCCGCGAGGCCTCCGGCCCGGGCTGGGTGCTGACCGGCGACGCGGGGCACTTCAAGGACCCTGCACCGGGGCGCGGGATCGGCGACGCCTTCATCCAGGCCGAGGCGCTCGCCCCCGCCATCGTGCAGGGCCTCGGCGGCTCGCTCGACGAGGCGATGGTGCGCTGGGCCCGCTGGCGCGACGACGAGTTCGCCGAGCACTACTGGCTGGCCTGCGACCTCGGACGGACCGGCGAGCTACCGGCCGTGCTGCCCGAGATCTTCCGCGGCCTCGAGCAGCACGGTCAGATCGACCGTTTTGTCGACCTTCTCAACCATCGAGCGAAGCCTTCACAGGTACTGACCCCGCCGCGGCTGCTGAAGGCAACGGCAAAGGTGCTGGCCCGTCACAGGAATCGGCTCGGAAACCTGCGCGAAGTCGCGACGCTTGCGGGTGACGACATGCGCCGGCGCCGCCTGAACCGGCGTCCGGCGTACGTCTAGTCAGGCTGCGTGCCAGCCCCCGTTGCGGCGCTTGACCTTGCCTTCCTGCTCGAGGGTGGGCAACACCCTGTACAGGTAATTCGCCTTTATCCCCATTGAGTCCGCGAGCTCGCGGATGGTGATTCCGGGCTTTGCCTTGACCAGCTCTAGGGCCTGGATCGAGCGGGTGCCGCTGCCGCGCGGGCGCCCGCGGCGCCTGCGCCCCGCAGCGGGCCGGCGGTTGCGCCGCCGCTGCGTGCTGGTCTGTGCCCCTCCTACCCCGGCGAGCGCACGCGATGCCTGTTCCAGCCGGTTGTACTCGTCAACCAGCGGCTTCAGCTCGCGCAACCGAGTCTCAATCCCCTTGCGTGTCTCGTCGAGAAAATCAGCCATGTTCCCCTATCTCCATGGGCAGCCAATAACCGTAAAAACTGTAACGGTTCAGAAAGGCTGTCTATTCGAGCAGCTGTTTGAGTCGCTTCAGGGTCGCGTCGACTTCCCTGCCGGTGACCCGCTTGACCGCGCCGCCCGCCATCCTGCCGAGCACGCCCCCCGGCAGGTCATATTCGTTGGAATAGGAGAAACGCGTGCCGTTGCCGTTCGGCTCGAAGCCGTACGTCACGCGCGCGTATGAGTGCACGGGCCCCTGGCCGTCCCAGACCACTCGCCTGCACGGGTCGTTCTCCACGACTTTCCAGTGAACGTTGAAGCGCCTGCCCGCGAGCTTCAGGCACTGGACGAGCTCGGAGCCTTGGTCGAGGCTTCCCCGCGGCGCCTCCTCGAGGTGATCGTGGATGGTGACCCAGTCCTCCAGGTGACGCGGGTCCATGACGATGTCGTAGACCCGCTGCGGCGGCGCCTTGATCTCGATCGTCCGCTCGACCTTCATCGCGCGGCAAGCGGCTCGCGGGACTCCCACTCGGCCAGCGCGTGCTCGACGGCGCGGTCGAACGGCCGCGGACGGAGCCCGTAGAGGCGCGGCGCCTCCTCCGGGTCGCGGGGGAGCACGTCGGACTCGAGGCTCTCCATGAGCGGGCGGACGAGCTCGAGCGGTTGCTCGCTCACCGCGGCGACGAGCGCGCTGGCGGGCGGCGTCAACGAGCGCCGTAACCCGACGGGCATCCGGCCCACGCCCATGAGCTCGGCGATCCGGTCGATCATCTCCGCGTAGCTGAGCACGTCGGGGCCGGCGACGTCGAGCGACCGGCCGGAAGCCGCGCTCGTGACGGGCGTGCGCGCGAGGAACTCGATCACGTCGCGCTCGTCGATCGGCTGGGTGCGGTTGTTGCGCCAGCGCGGCAGAACCAGGACTCGCATGCGTTCGACGAGCCGCACGAGCACGCGGAAGGAAACCGAGCCCGCGCCGATGACGATCGAGGCCCGCAGCGCGGTGGAGCCCGGGACCGCGTCCAGCAGGATGCGCTCGACCTCGAGCCGCGAGCCGAGGTGGCTGGACACCCGTCCCGACGGGGCGATTCCGCCCAGGTAGACGATCCGGCGAACGCCCGCCGCGGCAGCGGCGCGGCCGAAGGCCTCGGCGGCGCGGCGATCGCGGTCGGCGAACCGCCCGTTCATGGCGGGCTCCATCGAGTGCACGAGGTAATAGGCGGTCGAGCAGCCCTCGAGCGCGCGCTCGACGCCGGACTCGGCGAGCAGGTCGCCGACGACCGGCTCGACGCCCTCGACCGGCTCGAAGCGGGAGGGGTCCCGGGTGAGCGCGCGCACGGGGCGTCCCTCGCGAGCGAGCCTGCGCACGAGCCGCCCGCCCACGTAGCCGCTGGCGCCGGTGACGAGCTCCATAGCGGCACATCCTTCCCGATCGCCGGAGGGCTACGCGCACGGATCCCGACTGAGAAGCGCGACGCGGCCTCGATTCGCCCCCTCGGAAGTCCCGCAACTTGCGGGCGACCTCTCGAAATCCATGCTGATAGCGGGAACACAAAAAGCCTCTGTTTTGCGGAAACCCGCGTGGCAGGATCGGCGACCGTGCTGCAGGATGGGCTCATGGCCAAGAGCAAGACGAAGCAGCCCACCTGCGAGGACTGTTTCTTCCATCAGGAGATGCTCTGCGCCCTCAACCTCGGCAAGGCGTGCACCACCTTCCGTCCGGCGGAGCGCGGCCTCGCGCCCGAGCGCCAGCTCGCCTTCGTCTTCCGCGCGGAGCGGACGACCGCCGCGTATGCCTTTCCGCCGCCCGCCCCGGCCTCAGCGTAGTCCCCTTCTGAAGGGATAAAGTCGGCCCCATGCGGGTGACCGTGCTGGGCAAGTCACCGTCCTGGCAGGACGCCGGAGGGGCTTGTTCTGGATACCTCGTCGAGGAACAGGGAACCGCGGTGCTGCTCGACTGCGGCAACGGTGTCTTCGCGAAGCTCCGCGAGCGCATCGACTACGTCGACCTCGATGCCGTGGTGATCTCGCACCTGCACGCGGACCACTTCCTCGACCTCGTGCCCTACTCGTACGCCCTGACCTACGCGCCGCGCCAGCAGCCGGTGCCAGTGCCGCCGTGGCCGGGGACCGACCATCCCGCCCGCCCGCGACTGATCGCGCCGCCCGGAGCGCGGGAGACGTTCCGGCGCGTCGTCGGCGCCTGGGGGAACGAGGACCTGATCGAGGCCGCCTTCGAGCTCGAGGAGTACGAGGAGTCGTCGAAGCCGGAGGTTGGCCCGCTCCGGTTCGAGTTCCGCTCGGTGCCGCACTTCACCGAGACGTTCGCGATCCGCGTGGGCTCGAACAACGGCAAGGGCACGCTCGCCTACGGCGCCGACTCGAGCCCCAGCGAGGACCTCTGCAAGTTCGTCAAGGGGGCCGACCTGCTCGTCATCGAGGCGACTCTCCCGCGGGCCGAGCGCACCGGCGTCCGCGGCCACCTCACGCCGGCGGAGGCGGGGCAGCACGCCAAGCAGGCGGGCGTGAAGCGTGTCGTCATCACCCACATCTCCGACGAGCTCGACTTCACCTGGGCCCGCACCGAGGCGTCAGAGGCATACGGTGGGCCCGTGCAGGTCGCCGAGGAGGGCGCGGTCTACGAAGTCTGAGTAGCGACCCCGGGTAACCTCGACGCCATGCCGCCCTCGCGGGATCTATTCGCGAACTTCGAGCGCATGCGCCGCGAGATCGACGAGCTCTTCGGCGACGTGTTCGAGCGCTCGACGGGGTTGCGCGGCCGCGGCTTCTCGCCGTCCGTCGACGTCTTCTACCGCGACGATCCGCCGCGGGCGATCGTCAAGGCCGACCTCGCCGGGGTCGACATCGAAAACGTCGCCCTCGAGATCCGGGGGCGGAAGCTGCTGATCGCCGGCGAGCGCCGGTCGGCGGAGGCCGAGGGCTCCGTCTACCAGCAGATCGAGATCGAGCACGGTCACTTCCGCCGGCTGGTGGAGCTCGGCGTGGACGTGGTGGCCGAGGAGGCGAGAGCCGGCTACGAGGACGGCATCCTCCGGGTCGAGATCCCGCTCGCTCAGCGCGAGGAGCAGGTGCGCCGCGTGCCGATCGAAGAGGGCGAGCGCGAGTGAGCATCCACGTCCCCTCAAGCGACGGCGAGGCGCGCGAGGCCACGGTCCAGAGCGAGCTCCCCGAGGCGCTGCCGATCCTGCCGCTGCGCGACAGCGTCCCCTTCCCGGAGGCGCTCACCCCGCTCGCGATCGGCCAGGAGCGCTCGATCAAGCTCGTCAACGACGTGCTCGGCGGCAGCCGGATGCTGGCGATGGTCGCCTCGCGGGACCCCGAGGAGGAGAACCCGGCGCCGGAGCAGCTCTACGACGTCGGCGTCGCCGGCGTGGTGGCCCGGATGCTCAAGGTGCCCGACGGCAGCCTCCGCATCCTCGTCCACGGGGCGCAGCGGGTCGAGATCGGCGACTACCTGACCACCGAGCCCTACCTGGTGGCGCGGATAACCGAGGCGCCCGACGTGCTCACGCCGTCGCCCGAGCTCGAGGCGCTCCACCGCAACGTCCAGACCACCTTCTCGCAGATCATCCAGGAGGTCCCCTATCTCCCGGAGGAGCTCCAGCTCGCGGTCGCCAACCTGGAGGACCCGGCGGAGCTGGCGCACATGATCGCCGGGGCGCTGCGGATCAAGACGGAGGAGAAGCAGGCGCTGCTCGAGGAGCGCGACGTGGCCAAGCGGCTACGCCTGCTGTCCGAGGTGCTCGCGCGTGAGCGCGAGCTGGTCGAGATCGGCACCCGGATCCAGTCGCAGGTCCAGTCGGAGATGGACAAGGGCCAGCGCGAGTACTTCCTGCGCCAGCAGCTCAAGGCGATCCAGGACGAGCTGGGCGAGGTCGACGAGCAGCAGGCCGAGGCAACCGAGCTGCGCGAGCAGATCGAGGCGGCCGGCCTGCCGGAGTACGCCATGAAGCAGGCCGAGCGCGAGCTCCAGCGCTTCGAGCGCCTGCCGCCCCAGTCGGCCGAGCACGGCGTGATCCGCACCTACCTGGAGTGGCTCGCATCGCTGCCCTGGTCCAAGTCGACCGAGGACAACCTCGACCTGAAGCACGCCCGCAAGCAGCTCGACGAGGACCACTACGACATCGAGAAGGTGAAGGACCGGATCCTCGAGTTCCTCGCCGTGCGCAAGCTGAAGCCCGACGCCCGTTCCTCGATCCTCTGCTTCGTGGGACCGCCGGGCGTCGGCAAGACCTCGCTCGGCAGGTCCGTGGCCGCCGCCATGGGCCGCAAGTTCGAGCGGATCTCGGTCGGCGGCGTGCGCGACGAGTCCGAGATCCGCGGCCATCGCCGCACGT
>JBJMLJ010000019.1:0-2865 GCA_045805365.1 Thermoleophilaceae bacterium | reverse complement strand
TCGATGAGCTCGTCCATGGCGGGCATCGTAGGCGGCGCGGTATTCGGCCTAGCCGGCCGCGACACCGACCTTGTGGCCCTGGGCGTCGGCGAAGACGCCGAAGCTCACACCGGGAACCTCCTGCATGGGCTGAGTGATCGTGCCTCCGAGCTCCTCGGCCCGCGTCAGCGTGGCGGCGACGTCCTCGACGCCGACGAAGAACAGCACCTCGTCCTCGGCGCCCTGGCGCGGCCCGATGGCTGTCGCCGGCCCGTTGCCCCCGCCGGTATCGATGAACGTGTAGCCCGGGAGCCCGCCCTCCGAGGCCACCTGCCAGCCGAACAGGTCGGCGAAGAACCGGCGCGTGGCATCGGGATCCTCGGACCGGATCTCGGCGTGAATCACTGGATGTGCCATGTATCTCTCCTTTGGCAGCGGGTCGGCGCTCGTGCCGACCCATCACCCATACGACGAACGGGGCGCCCCGAGATCGACACGCGGCCGTCGGCGGGTCAGGCGCTGGCGACCGGCGCCGGCCGCCGGTCGATGCCGGCGGCCGCGTAGGCGTCGGGCTCGTCGAGCGTCTCGCGCTCGAGGAGGGCCTCGGCCAGGGAGTCGAGCTTGTCGCGGTTGTCGCGCAGCAGCTCGCGCACCTCGTCCTGCGCCTCCTCGACGATCCGCCGCGCCTCGCGGTCGACCAGCTCCTGGGTCGCCTCCGAGGTCGCCTCCACTCCTGGTAGGAGCGGCGCCTGGCCGTCCTGCGGGAGGACCGCCAGCGGGCCGATCTCGTCGCTCATCCCCCAGCGGCCGACCATCGACCGGGTGATCCGGGTTAGCTGCTGGATGTCCGACTCGGCGCCGGTGGTCACGTCGCCGAAGACGAGCTCCTCGGCGACCCGGCCGCCCAGCGACACCTTGATCTTGCCCCGCAGCTGCTCCTCCGAGTAGTTGAACTGGTCGTCCTCGGGCGTCGACAGCGTCACCCCGAGCGACATGCCGCGCGGGATGATCGACACCTTCCTGACCGGGTCGGCGCCGGGCGTCAGCATCCCGACGATCGCGTGGCCGCCCTCGTGGTAGGCGATCCGGCGCCGGTCGTCCTCGGAGAGCACGACCTTGCGCTCGGTACCGAGGATGATCTTCTCCACCGCGTCGGTGAAGTCGGCCTGCTTGACGCGCTCGTGCTCGCGGCGCGCGGCCAGGAGGGCGGCCTCGTTCACGAGGTTCGCCAGGTCCGCCCCCACCATTCCCGGGGTGCTCTGGGCCAGCCGCTCGAGGTCCACCTCGGGGTCGAGCGGCACGGAGCGCGTGTGGACCTCGAGGATCTTGCGCCGGCCGACGGCATCCGGCGGCTGGACGGTCACGCGGCGGTCGAAGCGGCCGGGACGCAGCAGCGCCGGGTCTAGGATCTCGGGCCGGTTCGTGGCGGCGAGGACGATGACGCCGGTGGCGGTGTCGAAGCCGTCCATCTCGGTCAGGATCTGGTTGAGCGTCTGCTCGCGCTCGTCGTGGCTACCCAGCGCGCCCGCGCCGCCGCGGGAGCGGCCGACCGCGTCGAGCTCGTCGATGAAGACGATCGCGGGGGCCGCCTCCTTGGCCTGCTGGAAGAGGTCGCGGACGCGTGACGCGCCGACGCCCACGATCGCCTCGATGAACTCGGAGGCCGAGTTGGAGAAGAAGGGGACGCCGGCCTCCCCCGCCACCGCGCGGGCGAGCAGGGTCTTGCCGGTGCCCGGCGGCCCGGCAAGGAGCACGCCGCGCGGGATGCGAGCGCCGAGCTTGCGGTAGCGGTCGGGATTGCGGAGGAAGTCGACCACCTCGACGAGCTCGTCCTCCGCCTCGTCGATGCCGGCCACGTCCTCGAACGTCACGTGCTGCTCGGAGGCCTCGACCCGCCGCGTCCGCGAGCGGCCGAAGCCGCCCAGCATGCCGCCGGCGCCACCCGCGGTGGCGCGCCGCGCCAGGAATATGAACAGCACCACCAGAAGGAGCGTCGGCCCGAAGCTGATCAGGAGCGTCGCGAGCAGCGACCGGTCCCCGGGCGCCTTGGCGTTGACCGTCACATGGTTCTCCTCGAGCAGCTTCGAGAGCTGCGAGTCGTTCGCGAAGGTCGGGACCTCGGTCTTGAAGCGCTTGGCCTTGTCGCCCTTGTACTTCACGTTGCTCTTGAAGTCGCCCTCGATCGTGTCGCCCTGCGAGGAGATGTCGTCGACGTTGCCGCTCCGCACCTCTTGCAGGAACACGGGCGTGTAGGGCACGCGGATGCGCTTCTTCGGCGGGGCGATCAGGGCGGCGAGCGCCCAGTTGAGCGCCAGCAGCAGGATCAGGATTCCGATGAAGCGGCGTGGGCTCCAGGGGAACATCGGCCGCTTTTCCGGCGGCGCCCCGCGGCCGTCGGGAGCGGGGGTCACGCGCGGCGAGGGCTTGTCCCGTTGCACCCGCGGGGGGAGCGGCGTGCGCGGGTCCGGCGGGCGGTCGGCCTTTTGCTCAGGCATCCCCCGCAACTGTAGACCCGTCGCTCAGCGGCGGACAGGCAGCGTCAGGCGGGCGCCGTCGATCGTCACGAGCGCCGGGAAGTTGTCGCGGCGCAGGTAGGTCGAGTCGTCCGGCGCGACCTCCAGCAGCAGACTGTGACCCGGCTGGAAGCGCCAGTGGTTGCCGAACAGGTCGTAGGTCACCTCGGCGCCCGTCGCGCTCGGCCGCAGCACCCGCCTGGCGCCCCGCGTCACGAGGGTGCGTGTGCCACCGGGCGCCACGTCCCAGAGCCGGGAGTTGAGCTCGACATCGGGTGCGGTGGTGCGGAAGTCGAGCCTCAGCGTGGGCATCCCGCGCAGCGTGAGGCCGTCGCGAAGGGGCACGGTCCAGCTCGCAACGCCCGGCGGCGGG
>JBJMLJ010000018.1:0-7927 GCA_045805365.1 Thermoleophilaceae bacterium | reverse complement strand
CGGGCTGCCGGTCGGCGAGCCCACGGGCAACATGGTCGTCGACATCGGCGGCGGAACGAGCGAGGTGGCGGTGATCTCGCTCGGCGGGATCGTGGTGTCGCAGTCGATCCGGATCGGTGGCGACGAGATCGACGAGTCGATCATCAACTACGTCAAGCGCGAGTACAAGCTGATGATCGGGCAGCAGACGGCGGAGGAGGTCAAGCTCGAGATCGGCTCGGCCTTCCCGCTCGACGAAGAGGTCCAGGCCGAGATCCGCGGCCGCGACCTGGTCTCGGGGCTGCCCAAGACGATCGTCTTGACGAGCGAAGAGGTTCGACTCGCGATCGAGGAGCCGCTCCAGGCCATCATCGACGCGGTCAAGGAGACGCTCGATCGGACGCCGCCGGAGCTCGCCTCGGACATCATGGACCGCGGCATCATGCTCGCGGGCGGCGGGGCGCTTCTCCAGGGACTCGACGAGCGCCTGCGCGACGAGACCCAGATGCCGGCGCACCTGGCGGAGTCCCCGCTAACGTGCGTCGCGGTTGGCTCCGGGCGCAGCCTCGAGGAGTTCGAGGCCATCCACCGCAGCAACAAGAATTCCCGAAACAACCGCCGCCGGTAGGAGCCGGCGCCGGGAGGTTCCCGAGCCGTGTTCGATCAGAGGACGATCCGCCGCAGGCGGGCCGTGTTGGCCGTATTCGTCGGCCTCTCGGTCGCGCTCCTGACGGCATATTTCGGCGAGCCCCAGGGCGGCGTCCTGCATGCGCTCCAGCGCGGGACCCAGGCGGCGCTTGCGCCGATCGAGACCGGCGCCAGCCGGGCCCTCAAGCCGGTCCGCGACCTGTTCGGCTGGTTCGGCGACACGATCACCGCCAAGCACGACAACAAGAAGCTGCGCAACGAGGTCCAGGACCTGCGCAGCCAGCTGGCGGAGGCGCAGACCGCCTCCCACGACAACCGCCAGCTGCGCGGCCTCGTCGGCCTCCAGCGCGAGGCCAACTTCCCGCATGGAACCGACCCGGTCGGCGCGCGCGTGATCGCCCGCTCGCCCACGGTCTGGTACTCGAGCATCAAGATCGACAAGGGCTCGAGCGACGGCATCCGGGTCGACCAGCCCGTGATCGCCGCCGGTGGGCTCGCCGGCAAGGTCGCCAACGTCACCGGCGGTACGGCGGAGATCACGCTGATCACCGACGCCGACTCGGCGGTATCGGCGCAGGTGATGCCGAACGGCGCCACCGGAATCGTCCGCCCGGAGGTGGGCAACCCGAACGACATGCTGCTCGACTTCGTCCAGAAGGGGAAGCGCGTGACCACGGGCACGACGGTGGTGACGTCCGGCTTCCAGTCGGACCGCGTGCGCTCGATCTTCCCGCGCGGAATCCCGATCGGGCGCGTAACCAAGGTGGATCTCAACGAGCTCGAGCTCTACCAGCGGGTGCACATCAGGCCGTTCGCGGACGTGCGCAGGATCGACTTCGTGCAGGTGCTGACGCGGCGGCCGAGCGCCCAGCAGAACGCCGCCGCCGGCCAGCCCGGCCAGGTACCGGTTCCATGATCCTCACGCCGGCAGCCTTCGTTCGCGTTGGCCTGCTGCTCGTCCTCGCCCTGGTGCTTCAGCTCTCGGTGGTGGGCCAGATCGGCGTCCTCGGCAGCTACGCCGACCTGACCCCGCTCGTGGTGGCCGCCGTGGCCTACTACGGCGGCAGCATGGCCGGCTGCGCCGCGGGCTTTGCCGCCGGGGCGCTTCTCGACCTCGCCAGCGGGGCGACGATGGGGGTCTCCTCGCTCGTCCTCACCGCGGTTGGCTACGGCGTCGGCCGCTACCGCGAGGTCCGGGACCCTTCGCACAGCCTCCTCCCGGTGCTCGTCGGCGCCGCCGCGACGGCCGGTTGGGTGACCGCCTACGCCGCCGTCTCGTTCATGCTCGACGTGGGCGCCAGCGTGAGCCCGCTCGTCATCCGAGATGCCCTGGTCACCGTGATGGTGAACGGGCTGCTCGCGCTGCCGGTGTTCGTCGGCTCGCGCAAGCTGCTGCGCCGCTCGCTGAGGGTGGACCCGTACGACCTGCGCCGGCGCCGTCGCGCCCCGATGGAGTCGGGCCCACTGGGGCTGAGGGGCCTGGAGGTGTAGCGGCGCGTGTACCTCGACTCCGACAGGCGGCCCACGCTCACACCCAAGCTGGCGCTCCGCGTCGCGATCCTGGGAGGCATAGCGCTGGTCGCCTTCTCGGTCGTCTTCTTCCGCCTCTGGTACCTCGAGGTGCTGTCCGGCGACAAGTACCTCAGTGAGGCGAGGAACAACCAGCAGCGGGAGATCAAGGTCGAGGCGCCGCGCGGGCAGATCGTCGACCGCAACGGAAGGCTCCTGGTCGAGAATCGCACCGGCCTGGCGGTCGAGGTCACGCCGGACAAGCTGCCGCACAACGCACGCAAGCGCCGCGCCGTCTACCGCCGGCTTGGTCGCCTCCTCGGCATGCGGCCCAGGCGGATCGAGCGCGCCGTGGCCAAGCAGTTCAAGGCCCTGCCGTTCTCCGCCGCGACCGTCAAGCAGGACGTGAGCGGGCCGGTGATGGCCTACATCCTCGAGCGCCAGGAGAAGTTCCAGGGCGTGACCGTGGAGAGGGTCTTCCTGCGCCAGTACCCGTACCACACGATCGGGGCCCACCTGTTCGGCACCGTCGGCGAGGTGACCAAGGAAGAGATGAAGGACCCCCGCTACCGCGGCGTCAACCTCGGCGACCGCGTTGGCCAGTCCGGCATCGAGCAGCAGTACGACCGCTTCCTCCGGGGCAGGGACGGCGCCAGCAAGGTCCAGGTGGACGCTCTCGGCCGGCTAAAGCGGGAGCTGACCCTGGTCCAGCCCGATCAGGGGCACCAGCTGCGGCTGTCGATCGACATCGGTGTCCAGCGCGCGGGCCAGGCCGCGCTGGCGGGCGGCACGGGCAAGGGCGCCTTCGTGGTCATGAACGTCCGGAACGGCGAGGTGGTTGCGATGGGCTCCCAGCCGTCTTTCGACCCGAACATCTTCTCGCGCGTCATCAAGGCGTCCGACTACAAGCGCCTCTCGGACCCCGCCAACGGCGCGCCGCTCTCCGACCGCGCGGACCAGGGTCTCTACCCGACGGGCTCCACGATGAAGCTGATCACCGCCACGGCGGGCCTCGAGGGCGGCGTCTTCACGCCCGACACGGTCCTCTTCGACGGCGGCTCGCTCACGGTCGGCGGGATCACGTTCAAGAACGCGGGCGGCGGCGGCCATGGCGCGCTGGCGCTGCGCCAGGCGCTGACGGTGTCGAGCGACGTCTTCTTCTACCAGCTGGGCCGCGACATGAACGGGTCCGACCTGCTCCAGCGCTGGGCGCACCGGCTCGGGCTCGGCCGCAAGACCGGCATCGACCTGCCCGGCGAGCTGCCCGGGCTGGTTCCCTCGCCGCAGTGGCGCGACCGGCTCTTCAAGAAGCATCTGACCGACCGCCCCTGGTCGGTGGGCGACAACATCAACCTCTCCGTCGGCCAGGGCGACCTCCAGGCCAACCCGCTCCAGATGGCCGTGGCCTACGCGACGATCGCCAACGGCGGGAACGTCCTGGCCCCGCGGATCGGTGAGCGGATCGAGGACTCCACCGGCAAGGCCATCCAGGAGCTGCA
Source organism: Thermoleophilaceae bacterium (assembly GCA_045805365.1). GTDB lineage: Bacteria > Actinomycetota > Thermoleophilia > Solirubrobacterales > Thermoleophilaceae > DASXBA01. The sequence continues at coordinate 4,292 of JBJMLJ010000018.1, read as the reverse complement.
GGCGCCACCCACGCGGCACCTGAACATCCGGCCGGAGTTCAGGCAGGCGATCCTCGAGGGCCTTCGCGGCGCGGCCAGCCAGCCGGGCGGTACCTCGGTGAAGGTGTTCGCGGGCTTCCCCATCCCGGTCGCCGGCAAGACCGGAACCGCGCAGAAGGGCGCGGGGCGGGCCGACCAGTCGTGGTACGTCGCCCTCGCTCCCTACCCCAGCATCAAGTACGTGGTGGCGGTGACCGACGAGGCCGGCGGCTTCGGCGCCGACACCGCCGCGCCGATGGCACGTAGCATCCTGGCCCAGCTGTTCAACGTAAGGCACGACAAGGGCGGACGCGGGGGTCCCTCGGACTGATGCAGACGACCCTCGGCTCGACAGTCAAGGACTTCCGCGAGCCGCGGCAGCCGCGCGGCGCGCTGCCGTTCGACCCGCTGCTGGTAGTCGCTGCGCTCGGGCTGGTCGTCTTCGGGGTGATCGTCATCAGCGGCGCGACCGCCGACGACATCCCGGGCGACAAGTACTACTACGTCTACAGGCAGGTGGCCTACGGCGTGATCGGCGTCGTGCTGATGATGGTCCTGTCCCGCTTCGACTACTCGCGGGCCCGCGAGTGGAAGCTCGGGCTCTACGCGGCGATGATCGGCGGGATCCTGCTGACGATGGCGGCCGGAGTCTCGGCCCGCGGGTCGAAGCGCGCCATCGACCTCGGCTTCATCAACCTCCAGTCGTCCGAGCTCGGGAAGCTGTTGCTCATCCTGGCCCTGTCGGGCTTCGTGGTCGACAGGGTCCGGAGGGTGAACGAGGTCGAGACGACCAGCCGCATCATGCTGCTGGCGCTGATCCCGTCCATCCTCGTGGTGGCCCAGCCGGACCTCGGCTCCGGCATGGTCTACATCGCGATCGCCCTGGCGGTGCTGTTCGTGGCCGGGACGAAGTGGACACACTTCGCGGCCCTCGGCGTCCTCGGCGTGTCGGCGGTCCTGATGGTGATGGTCGTCGCGCCGAAGGCGGGCGTACACGTGCTCAAGCAGTACCAGGTGGACCGGCTCACGGCGTTCATGCATCCGACGGACAACCCGCGCGAGCAGGGCTACCAGATCAACCAGTCGCTGACGGCGATCGGGTCCGGCGGCAAGTCCGGACGCGGCAATCAGGCGACTCAGACGAAGCTCAACTTCCTTCCCGAGCACCACACGGACTTCATCTTTTCCGTCGTGGGCGAGGAGTATGGCTTCGTAGGGGCGGCGCTCGTGCTGTCCTTGTTCGCCCTCATGATCTGGAGGGCACTGCGTATCCTGACTATGTCGAAGAACTTATTTGGAGCAGTGATAGCCGGCGGAGTAACCGCGATGCTGATGTTCCAGGTCTTCGTCAATGTGGGCATGACCATCGGGATCATGCCCATCACCGGCGTCCCACTGCCGCTACTGAGCTACGGCGGCTCGTCGGTCTTAGTGACATTCATGGCCCTCGGCTTACTGCAAGCGATATACGCGCAAGCGCGACAGACCGCGCGGTCGAAGGGCCTCTGAACCCATGAGAGGACTTCAGTTTGAGAAAGCAAGTACTCGTCACGGTCGACCGTGGCGAAACCAGAGTGGCCATCCTCGAGAGCGAGGGAGGCCGTAAGAAGCAGCAGGACTGGCGCGTCGGAGAGCTCTACATCGAGCGCCCGGGCGCCCGCTCGATAGTCGGAAACATCTACAAGGGCAAGGTCGACAACGTCCTGCCCGGCCTCGAGGCGGCGTTCGTGGACATCGGCCTCGACAAGAACGGCTTCCTCCACGCCGACGACATCGTGATTCCCGGCGTCGAGGTGGCCCGCCGCGGCCGCTCCGGCCGGGGCGGCGGCAAGGGCAAGCAGATCTCGGATCTGCTGAAGCCCGGCCAGGAGGTCCTGGTCCAGGCGATCAAGGACCCGCTCAAGACCAAGGGCCCGCGCCTGTCGATGCAGCTGTCGATCGCGGGCCGCTACCTCGTCTACGTCCCGCAGGGCGAGGGCGTCGGCGTGTCCCGCCGGCTCGACGACAAGGAGCGCGACCGCCTCCGCAAGGCGGCGGCGAAGATCGACCTTCGCGGTGGCGGCGCGATCATCCGCACCGCCGCCCAGGGCGCCAAGCGCGAGGACTTCGACCGCGAGATCAAGTACCTCCACAAGCTGCACGAGGTGCTCCAGCAGCGCGGGGAGAAGACGCAGGCGCCGGCAATGGTCTTCCAGGAGGCGGACCTGTCGGTGCGCGTCGCGCGCGACATCTTCTCGGCGGAGTTCGAGAAGGCGATCGTCGACGATGAGAAGCAGCACCACCGGCTCGAGTCGTTCTTCCAGCGCACCGCACCGGAGCTGCTCGATCGGCTCGAGCTCTACAAGGACAAGGACCACCCGCTGTTCGACCGCTTCGGCGTCGACGAGACGATTCAGTCCACGCTCAAGCGCCGCGTCGACCTGCCCTCGGGCGGCTACCTGATGATCGACTACGCCGAGGCGATGACCGTCATCGACATCAACTCCGGCTCGTTCACGGGCCGGGGCCGCGGCGCCCGCCTCGAGGACACGATCACGAGGACCAACCTCGAGGCCGCCGACGAGGTGGTGCGCCAGCTGCGGCTGCGCGACATCGGCGGGATCATCGTCATCGACTTCATCGACATGTCCCGGTCGCGCAACCGCGACACCGTGCTCAAGACGCTCCGCAAGTCGCTCGACGAGGACCGAACCAAGACCTACGTGGTCGAGATCTCACCGCTCGGGCTCGTCGAGATGACGCGCCAGAACGTGACCGACGGCGTGCGCGAGATCCTGACCAAGACCTGCCCCACCTGCGAGGGCGAGGGCGTGGTGCTCTCGGAGGAGACCGTGGCGTTCGAGGTCGACCGCTGGCTGCGCGAGCTGGCCGTGGAGAAGCCGGAGCCCGAGGCCTTCCTCGTGCGCGTCCACCCCAAGGTCGCCGCGATCCTGGTCGGAGGGCCGGGGCGCGCCGGCGCCCTGGCGGACATCGAGGCCGACACCGGCAAGCACTTCCACTTCGAGGGCACCGAGGCGCTGCCGATCGACAACTTCGAGGTGGTGCTCGAGGGCAGCCATGCCGAGGTGGAGGAGCGCGCCCTGCCCTTCCGCGAGGGCGAGGAGGTGCTCGTCTCGATCGAGGAGCCGCACATGTACAACGAGGACGACGCGGTCGCGAAGCTCGACGGCTACGTCATCTCGGTGTCCGGGGCGGCGCGCATGGTGGGCGACAAGACCCTCGTGCGGATCGACAAGGTCGGCCGTTCGGCGGCCCAGGCCTCGCTGGTCAACCCGCCGGATGACCAGGGCGGCGATGCCAAGCGGCCCCGGCGCCGCGGCCGCCGCGGCGGCCGGCGCCGGCGCAAGCCCGCGGAGGCCGCGGGGTAGCTCCGCTCGACGTCTTCATACCGGTCCACAACGGCCTGCCGTATCTCGACGCGAGCGTCGAGAGCATCCTCGCCCAGACGTTCGAGGACTTCCGGCTGGTGGTCCTCGAGAACGGGTCCACGGACGGGTCGAGGGAGCGGCTAGCCCGGTGGGCGGAGCGCGATCCGAGGATCACGCTCCACCACCGCGACGAGCGGCTGGGCGGGGCGGCGAGCTCCCGGGCGGCGGTCGAGCTGACGGAGACGCCCGTCGTGGCCCGCATGGACGCCGATGACGTGGCCGACCCGCGCCGGCTCGAGCGCCAGCTCGGCGTTTTGGACGAGGACCCGGAGGCGGTGCTGGTGACCACGCTCCACGGCTACCTCGACGCCCGCGGGCGGCGGGTCCGCGGGCGTGACCGCTGGGCCCTGGGCCCGGGCTCGGCGCCGATGCCCTTCAGCGGCGGCTGCCTCATGTTCCGCCGCGACGCCTACGAGAACGTGGGCGGCTATCGCCAGGTGGACGGCACCTGGGAGGACCTCGACCTCTGCCGGCGCCTGGCCGAGGCGGGGCGCGTGCTGGTGATTCCCGAGGCGCTCTACTGGTGCCGCTTCCACCGGGCGTCGCGGACGGCGAGCGCTCCACCGCCGGTCGCGCGGCGCCCGCCGGGCGAGGCGGCCGCCGGCGCGCTGCTCGAGCTCAACTCCATGCAGCTCTGGTCCGGCGAGAGGCCGGCCCGGCTCGACGAGCTCCGGCGGGCCGCGCGGAGCTGCGGCCCCGGGCGGCGGCTCAGCGTGCGCTTCTGGGCGCGCTGTGCGGAGCTGAGCCCCGCCGCGCTCCGTGCCGTCCTGCGCTGGCGCGCCCGCGGGAGGGACCTCCTGTCCGCCCCGTGGGTCCCCGCGGCCAGACCACGCGAGTGGCGGCCGG
>JBJMLJ010000017.1:0-2727 GCA_045805365.1 Thermoleophilaceae bacterium | reverse complement strand
GGGGGCAGCGCGTGATGCTCCGCGTCACCCCGGGCATTCGCCCGACCACCCACTCCTACATCCAGACCGGCCAGGAGGACTCCAAGTTCGGCTTCGGGCTGGCGGAGGTGCCCCGCGCGGTTGAGCGCTGCACGGAGGCCGCGCTCGAGCTGCGCGGCGTGCACGCCCACATCGGCTCGCAGGTGTTCGAGCTCGAGGTCTACGAGCGGCTGGCCGAGGTGCTGAGCGCGATCGGCGACTGGCCGCTGCTCAACCTCGGGGGCGGTCTCGGGATCGCCTACACGCAGGACGACGAGCCGCCATCGGTCGACGACTACGCCGAGGCCCTGCTGAAGCGGGCCCCGAAGGAGGTGAAGACGCTCTGCGAGCCGGGCCGCTCGCTGGTCGGCAACGCGGGGGTGACGATCTACACCGTCGGCACGGTCAAGGAGATCCCGAGCATCCGCACCTACGTGGCGGTCGACGGTGGCATGTCCGACAACCTGCGCCCGATGCTCTACGGCGCCCGCTACGAGGCCGAGATCGCCGATCGATTCGGAGGGCAGACGCTGTGCACGGTCGCGGGCATGCACTGCGAGTCGGGCGACGTGCTGGTTCGCGACGTCTTCCTCGACGACCCGCGCGCCGGCGACGTCCTCGTCGTCCCGGCCACCGGCGCCTACGGCCACGCGATGGCGAACAACTACAACTCGGTGCCGCGGCCGCCGGTGATCTTCTGCAAGGACGGCGACGCCCGGGTCGTCGTGCGCCGCGAGACCTACGAGGACCTGACGGCACGCGATGAGTGACGGCCCGTTCCGGGTCGGCCTGCTCGGGCGCGGGACGGTCGGCTCGGCCTTCCACGAGCTGCTCGGCGCGCGCGCCGACGCGGTCGAGGCCGAGGTCGGGCGGCGGCCGGAGGTCTCGGGCGTGCTCACCCGAAGCGAGGGCGACTTCGAGGAGATCCTCGATCGAAGCGACCTGATCGTCGAGCTGATGGGCGGCACCGAGCCCGCGCGCGACTATGTGCTTCGGGCGATGGCGGCCGGCCGCCACGTGGTGACGGCCAACAAGCAGCTCCTGTCGCAGTTCGGCGAGGAGCTGTTCGCGGCGGCCCGGGAAAACGGCGTCCAGCTCCGCTTCGAGGCGGCGGTCGCCGGCGTCGTGCCGGCGATCCGGGTGATGAACGAGACGCTCGCGGCCGCCCACATCGACCGCGTCCACGGGATCGTCAACGGCACGACGAACTTCATCCTCAGCGAGATGACCCGTACCGGCGAGAGCTACGCCGAGGCCCTCCGCCAGGCGCAGGAGCTGGGCTACGCGGAGGCCGACCCGTCGGAGGACGTGAGCGGCAAGGACGCGGCCGCGAAGATGGCGATCCTGGCCCGGCTCGCGTTCAACACGCCGGTGCACCTCGACCAGGTCCCTCACGAGGGGATCGAGCGGGTCACGGTCGACGACATCGAGTACGCCAAGGAGCTCGGCCTGGCGCTGAAGCTGATCGGCTCGGCCGAGCGGATCGACAGCGGCATCGCCGTGAGCGTCTATCCCGCGTTCCTGTACGCGGACCATCCGCTGGCGTCGGTCAACGGCGCCTTCAACGCGGTCACCGTCGAGTCCCCGGCCATCACCGAGATCACCCTGTCGGGGCCAGGCGCGGGCGGCCCCCAGACCGCCTCGGCGGTGCTGGGCGACGTGGTCTCGGCCATGATCCCGCCTCCGTCGCTGCCGCCGCCCGCAGTCGAGCAGCCGATCGTCACCGACGTCGAGTTCTCGTTCTACCTGCACCTCGAGGTCGCCGACCGGCCGGGCGTGCTCGCGCAGGTCGCCGAGATCCTCGGCATGCAGGAGGTGTCGATCAAGTCGGTGGTGCAGAAGGGCCTCGGCGACGACGCCCGGCTCGTGATGGTCATGCACCCGGTTCTGGAGTCGAAGTTCAGGGCCGCGGTGAGCCTGATCTCCCGGCTCGACTTCGTCCGCTCCGAGCCGCGCGTGATCCGCGTGATCGAGGAGGCGTTCGAGGCGTCCGCCTGATGAGTCTCTGGCGCTATCGCGACCGGCTGCCGGTCGAGCCGCTGGTCACGCTGGGGGAGGGGGACACGCCGCTCGTGGAGGCGCCCTCGCTGTCGGCGCGCACCGGCTGCGAGGTCTGGCTAAAGCTCGAGGGCGCGAACCCGACGGGCTCGTTCAAGGACCGCGGCATGACCGTGGCGGTGTCGGCCGCGATGGGCGAGGGCGCCGAGGCCGTCGTCTGCGCCTCCACCGGCAACACCGCCGCCAGCGCCGCCGCCTACGCCGCGCGGGCCGGCCTGCGCGGTGCCGTGATCGTGCCCGAGGGGAAGATCGCCACCGGCAAGCTCGCCCAGGCCCTGATGCACGGGGCCCGCGTGATCGCGCTGCGCGGCAACTTCGACGAGGCGCTCGCCCTGGTGCGCGAGCTGGTCGATCAGCATCCGATGGCCCTCGTCAACTCGGTCAACGACTTCCGCATCGAGGGCCAGAAGACCGGCGCCTTCGAGGTCAGCGACGACCTTGGCGGCGCCCCCGACGTGCTCTGCATCCCGGTCGGCAACGCGGGGAACGTCACCGCGTGGTGGCGTGGCTTCCAGGAGCTGGGCGAGGCGCCGCGACTGCACGGCTACCAGGCCGAGGGGGCGGCGCCGCTCGTCCGCGGCGCGCCCGTCGAGCAGCCGGAGACGGTGGCGTCGGCGATCCGGATCGGGAACCCGGCCCGCTGGGAGGACG
>JBJMLJ010000016.1:0-3248 GCA_045805365.1 Thermoleophilaceae bacterium | reverse complement strand
GGACCGCTTCCTGACGGTCACCAACGCGGCCAACCACGAGAAGGACCTGGCCTGGTTCCAGCAGCAGTCGACCGAGTTCGACGTAGAGGTCCACGACGCCCACGCCGACTACGCGATGCTGGCGGTGCAGGGACCCGAGGCCCGCGGAGTCGTCGCGGGGCTTTCCGACGGCGAGCTCCCGCCGCGCATGCGGACGGCGGACCTGCAAGTGGCCGGCGTCGACTGCCTCGTCTGCGGCACCGGCTACACGGGTGAGGACGGGGTCGAGCTGCTGATTCCTCCGGAGGGGGCGACGACGGTCTGGGACGCGCTCGGCGTGACGCCGGTCGGGCTTGGCGCCCGTGACACCCTGAGGCTCGAGGTCTGCTTCCACCTCTACGGGAACGACCTGTCGGAGGACCGCAACCCGATCGAGGCCGGGCTCGGCTGGTGCTGCAAGCTCGACACCGGCTTCATCGGCGCGGACGCGCTGCGAGAGGTCGAGACCGAGCAGGCCCTCGTCCCCTTCGTCTTCACCGGTGGCGGCATCCCGCGCCAGGGAAACCCGATCGCGGGCGGCGGCGTCGTGACGAGCGGGACCTTCTCGCCCTGCCTCGAGACGGGCATCGGCATGGGCTACGTCCCGCTCGGGCTGTCGGAGCCGGGCACGAGCATCGAAGTCGACGTTCGTGGCAAGCTGCGCCCCGCCGAGGTGAGGAAGAAGCCCCTGTACGAAAAGGAGCCAGCGAGTGGCTGAAGCGAGCTACCCGGAGGACCTGAAGTACCACCAGGAGCACGATTGGGCCCGAGTGGACGGCGACGAGGCCACGTTCGGGGTCACCTGGTACGCCCAGGACGCGCTCGGCGAGGTCGTCTTCTTCGACCCGCCGGAGGTCGGCTCGACCGTGTCGAAGGACGAGGCGTACGCCGAGGTCGAGTCGGTCAAGGCGGTCTCGGACGTGTTCGCTCCGCTCTCCGGCGAGATCCTCGAGGTGAACGACGCCCTCGAGGACGCGCCCGAGAACATCAACGCGGACCCCTATGGCGACGGCTGGCTCGTCAAGATCAGGCTGACCGACGCGGCCGAGGTCGACTCGCTCATGGATTCGGCCTCGTATCAGGAGCTCCTGAAGTCGGGCAGCTAACGTCGTAGCCCTCCGGATGAGCCGCTACACGTCAGCAACGGACGCAGACAGGCGGGCGATGCTCAAGGCCATAGGCGTCGAGTCGCTCGAGGACCTGTTCGCCGAGATCCCCTCCGGCGTGCGCCTCGGGCGCGAGCTCGAGCTCGACGACGGCCGCTCCGAGCAGGAGGTCTACGGCGAGCTCTCGGCCCTTGCGGCCCGCAATCGCCACTGCGAGGAGGAGACCAGCTTCCTGGGCGCGGGCATGTACGACCACTACGTGCCGGCGCTGGTCGACTCGATCGTCCAGCGCTCCGAGTTCCTGACGCCGTACACGCCCTACCAGCCCGAGATCTCGCAGGGCGGGCTACAGGTGATGTTCGAGTTCCAGACGGCGATCTCCGAGCTCACCGGCCTGCCGGTGTCGAACGCCTCGGTCTACGAGGGGCCGAGCGCCGTAGCGGCGGCCGGCTACCTGGCGAAGCTGGAGACGGGACGGTCGAAGCTGGTCGCCAGCCGGGGCCTCCATCCGCACTCGCGCGGCGCCCTGCGCACCCATGCGGCCGGCTACCGGATGGAAGTCGAGGAGGTGCCGCTGAACGCCGACGGCGCCACCGATCTCGACGCCCTGGCGCGCGCCGTCGACGACGACACCGCCGCGATCTTCCTGCAACAGCCCAACTTCCTGGGCACCGTCGAGGAGCTCGGTTCGCTGGCCGAGGCGTCCGGCGGCGCCCTCGTCGTCTGCGCCGCCGATCCGCTGCCGCTAGGGGTGTTGAAGCCGCCCGGCGAGCAGGGCGTGGACATCTGCGTCGGCGAGGGGCAGACGCTCGGCAACCGGCTCGACTTCGGCGGCCCGAGCTTCGGCTTCTTCGCGGCGGAGGAGCGCTTCATCCGCAAGCTCCCCGGCCGGATCGCCGGCGAGACCCGCGACGTCGACGGCAAGCGCGGCTTCGTCCTCACCCTTCAGACCCGCGAGCAGCACATCCGCCGCGAGAAGGCCACCCACAACATCTGCACCTCGCAGGCGCTGAACGCCCTGGCCGGCGTGATCTACCTCTCCTGGCTCGGCAAGCAGGGCCTGGTCGAGCTCGGCGAGCTGATGCTGCGCAAGACCCACTACGCCCGCGAGGCGCTGGGCCTCGAGGCGATCAACCCCGGCCCCGTCGTGCGCGAGTTCGCGGTGCGGGTCCCCGACCTCGACGGGCTCTTCAAGCGTGCCCGGGCCGAGAAGATCAACCCCGGCTACCGGCTGGGTCGCGACTACCCCGAGTACGAGGACGGCCTGCTCGTCGCGATCACCGAGCAGCGGACCCGCGCCGACATCGATCGGCTGGCGACGGTGGCGGCCGAGGCGCGGCAGGAGGTGCCGGCGTGACCATCTTCGAGAAGTCGCGTGAGGGGCGGCGTGCCTTCGTTCCGCCCGAGCTCGACGTGCCCCAGGTTCCCGTCGAGGACCTGCTCCCGGCGGGCGCGCGAAGGGAGCGGCCGGCGGAGCTGCCCGAGGTCTCCGAGCCCGAGATCGTGCGCCACTACAACACGCTCTCGAAGAAGAACTTCGACCTCGACACGGGCTTCTACCCGCTCGGCTCGTGCACGATGAAGCACAACCCGAAGCTGCACGAGCGGCTGGCGGCGCTGCCCGGACACGCGCGGCTGCACCCGCTCCAGGACCCGGAGTACGCCCAGGGCGCGCTGGAGCTGATGTGGCTGCTCGAGCGCTCGCTGTCGGAGATAGCCGGGCTGCCGCACGTCTCGCTCCAGCCGAGCGCCGGCTCCCACGGCGAGCTTGCCGGGCTGCTCCTGACGCGCGCCTACCACGAGGACCGCGGCGAGCAGCGGACCAAGGTCCTGACGCCGGACACGGCGCACGGCACGAACCCGGCGACCGTCTCGATGGCGGGCTACGAGGTGGTCAAGCTGGGCACGGCTCCCGACGGCGGCATCGACCTCGACGACCTGCGCGAGAAGGCCGACGAGGGCGTGGCGTCGCTGATGCTCACGAACCCCAACACGCTCGGCCTCTTCGACACGAACATCGAGGAGATCGCCCGGATCGTCCACGACGTCGGCGCGACCGTCTATTACGACGGGGCCAACCTGAACGCCGTGATGGGCATCGCCCGGCCGGGCGACATGGGCTTC
>JBJMLJ010000015.1:0-5059 GCA_045805365.1 Thermoleophilaceae bacterium | reverse complement strand
GGCGCTGCTGCTGACGCTCGTCCTCGACGCCGTTGCCGCACTCGCTCTCGGCCTGCTCACGTCGGCCGCGGTCAACGGTCCGGCACAGGCCACGATCGCGTTGCCGATGCTCTGCTTTCCGCAGGTGCTGTTCTCGGGCGCCATCCTCCCCGTGCCGATCATGGCGAGCGCGGGCAAGGTCATCAGCTACGGCATGGCGGACCGCTGGGCGTTCGAGGGCATGGGGCACGAGCTCGACCTGGAGCGCCTACTGGGCGATGGGGGATCGAACCTGGGACCGCCATTGCTGGCCCAGTACGGCAACACCTTCTCGAACGGGATCTGGTTGGACTGGGCGATCCTGGGAGCCATGACCGCCGTCTTCCTGGTCGCCGCCTGCGTCGTCTGCGCCCGCAAATAGCGGAGTGCGGCCCCCCAAACCGAGCGGATCTGAGCGGAACCCGCCTACTCCAGCAGTCCTGCGGCCTCGAGGGCCTGTCGCCGCGTGGGGTGTTGCTCGATCCGGTGGATCTTGCCGTTCCGAAACCAGTAGGCCCACGCCTCCTCGATCTCCAAGTCCACGCCGGCCTGACTGCGCAGGTCGAAGGTGAAGACAGCCACGACGATGTCGTCGCCTTCGGTCAGCTCGGTGATGTGGGCGTTGATCCCCGCCCAAACCTCGCGAAAGCTCGCGGTGCCTTTGACGAGGCCTTGGTGGCCGGTGTAGGTCTCCTTGCTCCCGAGATCGCCACGGGTTGTGAAGGTGACCCCCGGGTCGTGCAACTCCATCGGCCCCGGCTCGCCCGTCTCGTTGAAGTAGTCCGTGGCCCGCCGCACCACGTCAGCGTTGTCCTGCGACATCGCCGACCAGTATCCGCGGCCGCGGACGGCCCGACAAGCTGAGCTTTGTCTACTCGCCCAGGCCCACTGCTTCGAAGGCCGCGCACTGAAGATCCCTCAGGTAGCCGCAGTGGATTTCCCATTCCGGCGACGTGCGTTCCTGAGCGGTCAGCTTGAGGGTGTCCTGGTGGGCGTCGAGCAGCTCGTAGATCACTTGCTCGAGCGGGATCTGGGTCCTACGTGCCTCCATGCCTCATCTCCTCCCTCTGCTCCGTCTCAAAGGTTTCGTACCCACACCAAAGACCCGGCGAAACGTTCCGATCTAGGGCGACGGGATCCGCCGCCACACGACCGCGAGAGCCAGCAGGGCAGCCAGGGCCAGGCCGTCTCCGATCGGCCCGCCCACGGCGGCCGAGCCGCTGCCCACCAGCATCCCCAGGAGCGCGAACGCCGTCGCCCAGATCGCGCAGCCGGCCGTGGTCATCGCGATGAACCGGAGGATCTCGACGCGCGCGTGCCCGGCGGGCAGCGAGACGAAGGTCCGAGCCAGTGGCATCAGCCGCGCGATGAACACTGCACGGGCGCCATGTCTGGCGAAGATGGCGTCGCACCGGCCGAGTCCGGCTTGCACCCGGCCTGGCCCACCGCGGCTCGCGCTGAGCCGGCCGATCCCGTACGCGATCAGCGAGCCGACCAGATTGCCCGCGGTGGCGGCGGCTACCGCCGCCCAGAACGGCATCCAGCCCTGGCGGGCCGCGAACCCGGCGGCGAGCAGCGTCGCCTCGCTCGGCACAGGGATGCAGGCGCTCTCGGGCAGCATCAGGAGGAAGACTCCGAGTGGGCCGAGCTGGCCGACGGCGGCAGTCATTGGCATCCTTGGCCGGTAACCATGGTTACTAGTTAAGTTAGCTTATCTATATGTCCCCCCCTCCTCCCAAGCGGCCCCGTCCGGATGCGGCCGAGGCCCTGGTCGCGGTCGCGCCGCTCGCGACGCGGTGGATCGAACGGCTGCTGGCCGCCCACGAGCCGCCGCTGAGCGTGACCCAGTACCTGGCGCTTCGGGCGATCGCCCGCGACGGCGTCTCGGGCAGCGAGCTCGCCCGCCGCGCCGGCGTATCGGGCCCGGCCGTGTCCCAGCTCCTCGGCGGACTGGCCGACGCCGGCCTCATAGAACGCCGGCCGCTCGACGAGGACCGCAGGCGCCAGGAACTCGCCCTGTCGGCCGACGGACGGCGCGCCTACAGGTCCGCCGAGACGCTGCTGCGAAGCCGGCTGGGCACGCTGCTGCGCGACCTGCCCCGTCCCGAGGCCGACGCGCTCGCGCGCTTGCTGCCCCGCGTCGAGGCGGCTCTATCCGGGACAGCACCGCCTCGCCGACCGCTTCCTCCCCCTCCGCCGGAGAAGCCGCCGCGACACCACGGGAGGGGCGGTCCGAAGAGATAAGCGAAGCATGAGGCCGCGGGCATCCGAAGCGTCTCATCGGGGCTCACATCCCCGGGCGCGACGGGTGGCTAGGGTTAGACCCGGCATGGGGATGGCCGAGCAAGATGCGCCGCGCAGGGCGATCGCGGTCGCGGTATCCAAGGCGATGACGGATGCCGACAGGTTCGAGCGCAAGCTCCGGGACAGTCCGTTCTGGCGCTTCCGCCGCCGGCAGGACCTTGGCCGGGCGCTGGCATCCGCGCGGAGGCGCGAGCAAGCTGCGCTCAGCCTCCTCAAGGAAGAGCAGTAGTCGCGGCGCGGTAACGCCTCCTTCACACGCCTTTCACCGCGCGGTCACCCGGCCGCCCTTGCCCCTCCGCACAATCGGGACGCTTGTACCGATCCAGAGAGCGGAGGCACCGATGACCTTCCAGTCCACCGCCCGACAGATGGCGGTATTCGCCTTCATGGCGCTCGTGACCAGCGGGGTGCTCGGGCTACTGATCGTCGAGCTCGCCCGCGGCGCCCACGCGGTCGCGGCGATCGCGGTCTACGGGGTGACCGCGTCCTTCGGGATCGAGTTCCTCGTCGACGCCTGGCCGTCCCTCTGGGACGGCGCCCGGCGACCCGGTTAGGCGCACCTAAGCACGCCCCCCATCCACCGGTCGGGTGCGCTAAATTCGTGCTCGTGGACTACCGTCGCGCCGATGTGCTCAGGGCGTCGCCCAGGATGTTCGAGTCGGACTTCATGGACCGGCTCTCACGCGTGCATCCAGTCGTGCCATTGGTGATCTTCATCCCGACGATCTCGGTGCTGTTCGCGCTCGGGCAGGATGGCCGTTCGCCGCTCGCGGTCACCGGGTTGCTCGTTGCCGGCTACTTCTTCTGGACGCTGACCGAGTACTGGCTGCACCGGCTCGTGTTCCACTTCGAGCCCGAGCACGGGATCGGGGCGCGGCTGCACTGGATCATCCACGGGGTCCACCACGACCACCCGAACGATCCGCTGCGGCTCGTGATGCCGCCGTCGGTGAGCATCCCGCTCGCGTTCGTGTTCTACCTCGGCTTCGCCGCCGTGCTCGGGACTCCGGAGGCGTACCTGTTCAGCGCGGGCTTCCTGGCCGGCTACCTCGCCTACGACATGACGCACTTCCACGTGCATCACCACTCGCCGCGCACCCGGCTCGGCAAGCTCCTCCGAGAGCTCCACATGCGCCACCACTTCCAGGACGATACGCGCGGGTTCGGGGTCAGTGCCCCGTTCTGGGACTACGTGTTCCGCACCCCCCTTGCACGCGGTTCGCGCAAGTAGCGGGGCAAAAGCGCTGCAAGCGCTCTAGTTCTCTCGTCCAGCCCGCAGGTTTGGCTCTTGAGTGGTCGGGCTGGTGCCCGATGCATGTCCGGTGCGCGCGCGCAAGCCGTCCCTCCAGGAAGTCGAAGCGCTGCAGCAGGAGCTAACCGCCGCTCAGCGGAGGATCTCTGAGCTCGAGCGGCGGCTCGCCGATTCGGCCGAGCAGGATCCGGTCACCGGACTGCCCGGCCCGAACGCTTTCGCCAAGCACGTCGAGCTCGAGCTCGAGCGCTCGCGCCGCCACGGCCACATCCTCAGCGTCGCCGTCGTCGACATCGACGGCTTCCGGATCATCAACGCGAGTCACGGCCGCGAGGTCGGCGACCAGGTGCTGGCCGCCGCCGGCAAGGCGCTCGCCGAGCACACTCGCGCCAACGACCTCGTCACCCGCAGCGGCGGCGACGAGTTCCTCGTCGGCATGCCCGAGACCGACTCGATCGAGGCGCTCGAGGCGTTCGACCGGTTGCTGCTCCAGCTCGAGTCGATTCCGGTGGGTCCCGTCGAGTCGCTCTCGGCGTCCGTAGGGATAGCCGAGTGGAACCGCGGCATGAACCTCGACCAGCTGCTCGACAAGGCGGGCGACCGCGTGCGCGCCGCCCGCGACGCCGGAGGCGGCCGCGCCGAGGCGAACGGGGACTCGGCGAAGCGGACCGAGTCGAGCGGCCACCACGACGCCGTGGTCGGTCTGGCCGAGGCCCTCACCGAGCGCGACCGCTACACCGGCGAGCACTCCGAGGAGGTCCTCGACCTCGTCGAGCAGGTCGCCCGCGGCCTCGCCCTCGACGAGCAGGAGGTGCAGCGCGTCCGTTACGCCGCGCTCCTCCACGACATCGGCAAGGTCGCGATCCCCGACGACATCCTCAACAAGCCGGCGAAGCTCACTGACGACGAGTTCGACGTCATGAAGACGCACACGATCGTCGGCGAGCGCATCCTGCGGGCGATCCCCGGGCTCGGCAGTGTCGCCCGGATCGTGCGCAGCGAGCACGAGCGCTTCGACGGCACCGGCTACCCGGACGGCCTGAAGGGCGAGGAGATCCCGATCGGCGCCCGGATCATCCTCGCCTGCGACGCCTATCACGCGATGGTCTCGGATCGCCCCTATCGCCAGGCCATGGACCACCGCGACGCGATCCGGGAGCTCGGCAAGCACGCCGGCACCCAGTTCGACCCCCAGGTCACCGAGGTCCTGATCGGCTCCCTCTACAGCAAGCGCCAGCAGGGCACCGCCGCGCAGGCCGCCGGAAGCCAGTCGAAGCCGCCCGTAGCGGCCTGACCACCGAGCCCCGGCTGTAGGCTCGCGCCCCGGCATGGCCGAGGCGCTGTCTCCTTCCGACCTGTCGGCCATCCAGGCCGAGCGCGGGCCGGTCCACATGCATGTCGGCGGCGTCCTCGTCTTCGACGGCCGGATCGAGCGCGAGGCGATCGTCCGCCGGATCCGCGAGCGGATCCATCTGATTCCGCGCT
>JBJMLJ010000014.1:0-6861 GCA_045805365.1 Thermoleophilaceae bacterium | reverse complement strand
GTGGCGGCGCGGGCCGCGGCGCCCTCGACGAGCCGCCGCTCGTAGGCGGCGAAGCCGGCAAAGAGGAGGACGAGCACGAACGGCTTCCAGTCGAGATTGGCGAACTGGAGGCTCGCACCGAGCTTCCAGATCAACCCGGAGATCAGGAACACCGGGTGCAGGAAGATGTGCTTGTCCTGGACGACGTCGAAGCGGTTCGCGATCAGGACGTGGTCACCGGCGTCGCGAATCCAGGCGAGGTACTGCATGTGGTCGCCGACCTGGAGCCCGGCCGAACCGTCGAATACCCCGTGCCCGCGGTAGAGCGAGAGACCGCCCCCCTTCACCGTGAGGAAGAGGATCGCGAACGGGAGAACGGACCAGAGCGCGAGTGCGATGAAGATCGCGGCCTCCGCGCCCAGCCGCGCGCGAACCGCGTCCCCGGCCCGCGTGAGAGCAGCCCGGCCGGGTGGTGCAGCTACCCTCGCGATCGCAGCCTCCCCGCCGCGAACATTGCGTTGCCCCTCCTGCACAGTGCGGCGAGAGGATAGACCGCCCTCCTCAGCGCGTCGAACCCCAACCGCAGCGCCAGCGAGCGCCGCCCGGGGCCGAGCCGCTCGGGGGAGAGGGTCGTCTCCCGGTAGAACTCGAACGGGGTTGCGAAGGTCACGACGGCCGCCGTGTCGTACCCCTCGTTATCCAGGAGGCGGCTCGCCGTAGCGGGGGAGAAGTCGTAGAGGTGGACGGGCAGCTCGGGGTATTCCCAGACACCGGCGCGGCGGGCGAAGAGGCGGTAGGTGAGCCTTGGGTAGAGGCCCTCGACGTTGGGGAAGGTGGCCGCGACGAGGCCGTTCGGCGCCAGCAGGTCCGCGGCCAGCCGGAGCTCCCGCCTCGGGTCCGGCAGGTGCTCGAGGACGTCCCAGAAGGTGATCAGGTCGAAGCGTCGCTCCGAGAGCGCCGGCGCCACGTCCGCGAGCGTCCCGGTAAGGACTTCCAGTCCCCGCTGCCGCGCCGCCTGGGAAGTCGCCTCGCCGATCTCAACGCCGGTGCCGCGAAGCCCCTCCGCCGCTCCGACCTCCAGCCACGCTCCCGACGAGCAGCCCACGTCGAGCATCCGCATCCCCGGGCGAAGGGCGCCGACGCGCCGCAGAAGCGGCAGCTTCTCGCGCGCCCTCGCCAACGTGATCTCGCGGAGGGGGCCCAGGAGCGCCTTGGTGAACTCGGCGTCGTGGTAGTAGGAGCCCGCGAGGACGTCGTCACCCGGCTGAGGGTCCTGGAAGACGAGCCGGCACCGGGGGCACCGAACCATCCGGTACGGGCCCTGCTGGAACAAGAGCGCGAACGGGCCCTCGCCGTCGCAGACGATGCAGCGTCGGTGTGACACGCGGCCATCCTATGTGGCGTCTATCGGCTCCAATCCCAGGGAGCCGTTGGTACGGTCCGCCCGTGGCCCTCTCCGCTCGAAGCATGGACCGCGACGCGCGGGAGGCCGTCGCGGAGGTTCCGCTCTGGTACCACACGGTCGAGGTCGCGCCAGGGGTGGCGACGCCGGGCTGGTTCGACCTCCGGCCGATCGTCGATGTCATGCCGTGGCCCGACGTACGAGGGAAACGCTGTCTCGACGTCGGCACCTACGACGGCTTCCTGGCATTCGAGCTCGAGCGGCGCGGCGCCGCCGAGGTGGTGGCCACCGACATCTCGGCGCACGAGGATTGGGACTGGCCCCCGGTGCTCCGGGCGAGGGGTCCGGATGTGCTCGCCGAGCTGGCGGGGCCCGACAAGTCGGAGGGCTTCCGCGTCGCCAAGGAGCTGCTGGGATCCTCGGTCGAACGGCTCGAGCTCAGCGTCTACGACCTCGACCCGCAGGCGCTTGGCGAGTTCGACGTCGTGGTCTGCGGCAGCCTGATGCTCCACCTTCGAGACCCGATGCGGGCGCTGGCCGCGATCCGCTCGGTGTGCCGGGGGAGCTTCCTCTCGGCGGAGGAGATCGACCTGAGGCTGAGCCTGCTCCACCCGAAACGGCCCGTTCTGCGGCTCGACGGACTCAGCAACTACTGCCAGTGGTACGTGCCCAACCGGGCCGGCCACGTCCGGATGCTTCAGGCGGCCGGCTTCACGGTTGAGCGAAGCAGCGGCTCCTACGCGATCCCCTTCGGCTCCGCCCATCCCGAGCGCACGGGCTCCGCCAAGGGGCGGGCCGTGCGCCTCTCGAGACGGCTGCTGGCCGGGGGCGAAGGCGTGCCCCACCACGCGGCGCTCGTCCGCCCCTAGCTGGCGCCCGCGCCGGTGGGAGCCCGTATCATGGCCAGGTCTGATGTACGGGGGTCAGCTGACCGTGGAGTCGCCGGTCACCGGCGATGAGGGGAGCGGGACGCGGACGCGGGAGTTGCGCGTGTCCGTTGTGCTTCCCGCGTTCAACGAAGAGGCCAATATCGAGCAGGCCATCGCCGAGGTGCGCGCGACCGCCCAACGTGTCTTCGCCGAGCACGAGATCATCGTCGTGGACGACGGGTCGCGCGACCGGACCGCACAGGTGGCCAAGGCCGTCGCCGCCAGGGACCCCGGCATCCGAGTGATCTGCCACGGGCGCAACCGCGGCTACGGAGAGGCCCTGCGAACAGGCTTCCTCGCCAGCCGCCTCGATTACATCTTCTTCACGGACGCCGACCTTCAGTTCGACATGGAGGAAGTGGAGAGCTTCCTGCCGTACGCGGGGACGATCGACGTGATCGCGGGCTACCGGATCAACCGCCAGGACTCCCTGTCGCGCCGGCTCATGGCCTATGCCTGGAACCTGGCCGTGCGGGTCCTGTTCTATGTGCCCGTGCGGGACATCGACTGCGCCTTCAAGCTGTTCGACAGCCGCGTGCTGTCCGAGATCGACATCGAGTCGGTGGGCGCGATGGTGAACACCGAGCTGATGGTCAAGCTGGGCCGAAGCGGCGCCAGCGTCGTAGAGGTGGGCGTCCATCACCGGCCACGGCCGGCCGGTGAGGCGCGAGGCGCGAGCATCAAGGTCGTAGCCACCGCGGTACGTGAGGTGCTGCGCATGCGCAAGCGGCTCGCGCTGCTGGACGGCCGCGGTTTGTGAGCGCGGCCTGCGCAGTCTGCGGCGGAGCGGAGCTTCGCCCGCATCTCAGCGTCCATCCGTCGAACGGGGCGAGCCTCGTGGCCACGACGACGGCGTACGGAACGGCGCCCGCCGACATCGTCCAGTGCGCGGACTGCGGTCACATGCAGGTGGCCGAGTTCCCTCCGGAGGCCGAGCTCGACGACGCCTATGCCGAGGTCTCGGAAGGGGCGTACCTCGCCGAGGAGGCGGGGCAGCGCGCCACCGCGGCCCGCGCGCTCGATCGGATCGAGCGCCACGTCGGCCGCGGCGCGCTCGTCGACCTTGGCTGTTGGGTCGGCTTTCTGGTCTCCGAGGCCGATCGCCGCGGCTGGGAGGCGTGGGGCGTGGAGCCTTCCGGCTTCGCCGCGGAGCATGCGCGCGACCGGGAGGGGCTGCGCGTTCTGCACGGCACGCTCGACGGCGCCGAGCTCCCCGAGCATCACTTCGACGCCGTCGTGCTGGGCGATGTGATCGAGCACCTGCCCGATCCCGGTGGCGCCTTGCGGCGCATCCGGCAGCTGCTCGTCCCGGGCGGCGTCGTCTACCTCGCCCTCCCGGACGCGGGCAGCCGGGTGGCTCGGCTGCTGGGCTCACACTGGTGGTCGGTGCTGCCGACGCACGTGCAGTACTTCACGCGCGGCAGCGTGACCCGGTTGCTGGGGCGCGAGGGCTTCGCGGTGGAATGGATGGACACGGCTCCCAAGGCCTTCACCGTCCGCTACTACCTCGAGCGGCTCGAGGGCTACTCGAAGCCGCTCGCCTCCGGCGCGGTCGCCGCGGCGGAGCTCGGGCGCGCCGGAGGGCGGCTCGTATGGCCGGACTTCCGGGACCGGATGGCCGTCATCGCCCGACACCCGGCGCCGTGAACGACCGGGGGAGGGTGGCTGTGATCGGTGCCGGCGTGGCGGGGCTCACCGCCGCGTATGAGCTGGCTCGAGCGGGCTTTCGCCCGGACGTATACGAGCGCTGGCCGGGACTCGGCGGGCAAGCCGCGACCATCGACGTGGGCGACGGCGTGCTGGTCGAGCGCTACTACCACCACCTGTTCACCAGCGACCTCGACATCCAGTCGCTGGTCGAGGAGCTCGACACGGCCGAGGGGATCGCCTGGCGCCCGTCGAGCGTCGCCTTCTTCGCCGCCGGCCGGAGCCATGCCTTCACTACGCCGCTCGACCTGCTGAGGTTCTCGCCGCTTACGCCGACCGCCCGAGTGAGGATGGGGCTCGCCGTGCTCCTCCTTCAGCGCAGGCACAAGGAGGTCGGCCCGTTCGAGGAGCGCACCGCCCGGGACTGGATCGTGAAAAACATGGGCGAGGAGGCGTGGCAGAAGGTCTGGGGCCCGCTCCTGCGCGGCAAGTTCGGCGATCGCGCCGAGGACATCTCGATGGCGTGGCTCTGGAGCAAGCTGACGCTTCGCCGCCAGATAAAGGGCCAGGAAGCCCGCGGTGAGGTTCTCGGCTACCCCGAGGGCACGTTCGAGGCGCTCTTCCGCGCCCTCGTTCAGGCCATCGAGGGCCGTGGCGGCCGGGTGATGGTGGACCGTCCCGTGGCGAGGCTCGCCTTGAACGGAGGTTCCGGGTTTCAGGTGACGCCGGCGGGACCGGACTCGTTCCGTCGCGGCCACGACCCGAGGAAGTTCGAGCCCACCGGGGAACAGTCGCACTACGACGGCGTGGTGGCCACGGTTCCCAACGACGTCTTCGAGCAGCTCCTGGACACCCGTCTCGCCGGAGCCATCGGCGACACCTATCTGGGGCGACTGCGATCGATCGAGTACCACGCAGCCCTCTGCCTGCTGTTGGAGCTCGATCGCCGCTTCACGCCGTTCTACTGGACGAACGTGGCGGACCGGGACCTGCCCTTCGTGGGACTGATCGAGCAGACGAACTTCATCGGGCCGGAGCACTACGGGGGACGCCGCTTCCTCTACGTCGCGAACTACGTGGCGAGCGACGATCCACTGCTCGAGCTGTCGATGGACGAGTTGATTCAGCTCTACGAGCCCGGCCTGCGAAAGGTCAACCCTGCGTTCTCACGCGACTGGGTCCGGCAGGCCTGGCTGTTCAAGGAGCCCTCCGCGCAGCCGATCGTCACGGTCGGCTACCCGTCGCGAATGCCGCCGCTCGAGACCGGGGTCCCGGGTCTCGTGCTGGCCAACACCACCCAGGTCTATCCCGAGGACCGCGGAACGAACTACGCGGTGAGGCTCGGCCGCCAGGCCGCCTCGCTGCTTGCCGACGGCTCCCCATGAGCCGGCGCGGCCGTCGGATCCTCTGGGCGATGATCCTGCTCGGTGTGGTGGTGCGGGTCGTCCTCGCCTTCACGACGTTCGGCGACCACTTCGACATCGGCAGCGAGCAGATGGTCGCCAGGCAGCTGCGAAGCGGCCACCCCTTGTCGCTCTACACGACCGTCAACGCTGGGCTGCTTCGTTGGCCCTATCCATCGGGCTACTTCCCCTGGCTGCTCTTCTCACAGGAGATCGAGTTCCACACGCCGCTGCCGTTCGAGTCCGTGGTCCAGCTCCTGCCGATCGCCGCGGACGCCGCGCTGGCGTGGGTCGTCCAGGCATACCTGGGCGATCGCGGGGCGGGGGAACGGGCGCGTCTCGGCGCCGCGGCGCTCATCGCCCTTGGCCCGTCGCTTGCCCTCGTGTCCGGCTGGGGCGGCCAGCTCGACTCGGTCGCGATCCTGCCGGCGGCTCTGGCGCTGCTGCTCTGGGAGCGACTGCCCAGGGACCGGCGAGCGCTCGCCGCTGGTCTCCTGATAGGGCTCGGGGCCGCCGTCAAGTCGGTGCCGATCGTCCTGCTGCTGGCGCTCCTGCCGACCGTCTCGAACCGGCGCGAGGCGCTTGTCCTCGTGTCGGCCGCGGTGGTGGTGCCGCTGGTCACCATCGCCCCCTGGCTCGCGGCCGAGCCGCACGCCACGCTCCGCGCCCTGCGCTACAACGGCCTGCCCGGCTACGGCGGGCTGACCCTGCTCGTCCAGCCGGACCTCGCCCTCGCCCTTCTCGTCAAGGGCCACGCCGTCGGCCTGAACGGCGCCCAGAGCGTGCTGCACGACGCTCGCACCCTGATCACGGGAGGCGCGCTCGTCGCGGTCTTCGTCTACCTCCTGAGGCGGCGGCCCGAGCCGGCGAAGGGCGCGGTGATCGTGTGGCTGGTCGTCTACGTGTTCGGCTTGAACTTCGGCCCCCGCTACGTGCTCTGGGCCCTCCCCTTCATGCTGATGGCGGGCTACCTGTGGGAGGCCCTGCTGCTCCAGGCCGTCGCTTTCCCCGCGGGGCTGATCGTCGCGACGACGCCGCACGAGGCGACGTGGCTGGGGACGGTCTACGCGGCGATGATGCTCGGGCTGCTTGCGGCCTTCGCGGCCTGGCTCGCCTTTCTGGCGACCCGGACGCCTCCAGCCCTCCCGCCGGGCACCACCTAACCTTGCCCTGACCCGTGTGTGGACGCTGGCGAGGGGACGTACGTGTGAGAGGCCGGGGCTAGGCTTCCCGCCCCATGGACCTCCCCGGCCAGGCCGTGCTCGTCACGGGAGCGCAGGGCTTCATCGGCTCGTGGCTCGCCGAGCGGCTGCTCGACGACGGGGCGCGCGTCGTGGTGCCGAGGCGCGACCAGCCCTCAGACTCGCGCTTCCGCACGGACGGAATCGAGGCCCGTTGCGAGGTCGTGAACGCGGACATCACCGACTACGAGGCGGTGCTGCGGATCCTCTCCGAGTACGAGGTGCGCTCGGTCTTCCACCTTGCCGCCCAGACCATCGTC
>JBJMLJ010000013.1:0-2931 GCA_045805365.1 Thermoleophilaceae bacterium | reverse complement strand
GCCTACCGCGGCATCCCGCTCCAGGCGCCGTACTGCGGGGCCAAGCACGCGATGAAGGGCTTCACCGAGTCAGTGCGCACGGAGCTGCGCCACCGCGGCTCCAAGGTGCGCCTGACGATGGTGCAGCTCCCAGGCCTGAATACCCCCCAGTTCGACCACTGCCGCTCGAAGATGCCGAAGCACCCCATGCCGGTGAAGCCGGTCTTCCAGCCGGAGATCGCGGCTGACGCCGTGCACTGGGCGGCCCACCACCGCCGCCGGGAGCTGTACGTCGGCCTGCCGACCGTGTACACGATCCTCGGCAACAAGCTGGCGCCCTGGCTCGCCGAGCGCTACCTCGCCCGCACCGCGGTCGGGGGTCAGCAGGCCGACGCGCCGCCCACCCCGACCAACGCCGAGGGCAACCTCTTCCAGTCGCCGAACAGCAGCGACCCCGGCGCGCACGGCGCCTTCGACGACGTGGCGCGCTCGGCCAGCGGCCAGTGGTGGGCTTCGCGCCACCGGCTCGCCCTGGGCGCAGCCGGGGCGGTGGCCGGGGCGGCGGCCGCGGCCCTCGCCAGACGCGGCTAGCCGATTTAAAGTTTTGCCCGCGCCCCGGCCGGGCATCGATCCGGGTGGAGGGAACGGCCTCGACCCCGCCAACCGGGCCGAGGAGCGGACCTCACGTCAACGGCAGTACGACGGAGGTTCCACTATGACCGTCGCGGTCCCTGTTACGCGCCGAGCAGAGGAGAAAGAGCTCCTCGCCAGCTATCACGAGACAGGAGATCTGGCGGCTCGCCGCGAGCTCGTCGAGCGCTTCTTGCCCTTCGCCCGCGACCTGGCGCTTCGCTACTCGTACACCGACGAGCCGGTCGACGACCTCGTGCAGGTCGCGTGTCTCGGCCTGCTCAAGGCGATCGACCGCTTCGAGCCCGACCGGGGCACCCGCTTCACCAGTTACGCCGCCCCGACGATCCTGGGCGAGCTCAAGCGCCACTTCCGCGACCGCGGCTGGGCGCTGCACGTCCCGCGCGACCTCCAGGAGCGCGCCCTCAAGGCCGTGCGCGAGACGGAGAGCCTGTCCAAGCGGCTGGGCCGCTCGCCGAGCGTCCGCGAGGTCGCTCACGCGCTCGGCTGCAGCTCCGAGGAGCTGCTCGAGGCCTACGAGGCGGCGAGCAGCTACGAGACCGCCTCCCTCGACGCGCCGGCCACCCGCGACTCGGAGGACGGCGCGACGGTGGTTGACTTCCTCGGCCGCGAGGACGACGGCTTCGAGGGCGTGGCCGACGGTGAGGCCCTCGCCACCGCCTGGCGCGAGCTGCCGTCACAGGAACGCCGCGTGCTCGAGCTGCGCTTCGTCCGCAACCTGACGCAGCGGGAGATCGGCGAAACGATCGGCTTCTCGCAGATGCACGTCTCGCGCCTGCTGCGCCGGGCGATCAGCCAGCTCGAGAAAGCGACCGCCTGAGCAGGCGGGCGTTCTCGACGGCGAACCCCTCCCAGTCGTTGTTCATATAGACGTAGACGTCCGCCCGCGAGCGCCAGGCGGCGATCCGCCGCGCCCAGGTCTCGAGCTCGCTGGGCGAGTAGTTCCCGCGCCGGCCGCGGTGGCCGTGGTGCAGGCGGACGAGCGTCCAGTCGGTGGTCAGCTCACGCGCCTGGAAGGGCCAGCGGGGATGGTCGCCGATGACCAGCGCGACGCCGTGCCGGCCTAGCAGCTCGTAGACCCGCGGCTCGAACCAGCTCTCGTGACGAAACTCGAAGCAGTGGCGGCCGGAGGGAAGCTCGCCAAGGGCCTTCCCCAGGAGCTCGTCGTCGCGGCGGAAGTTCGGCGGCAGCTGCCAGACGACCGGCCCGAGCTTGCCGGAGTCGACGAGCGGCTCGATCCGCTCGTAGTAGAGCTTGACGCCGTCGCCGATGTCCCTGAGCCGCCTGACGTGGGTCAGGTAGCGGCTCGCCTTGGCGGCGAAGACGAAGTCGTCCGGCGTGTCCTCGACCCAGCGGGCGACCGCGTCACGTGAGGCGAGCCGGTAGAAGGTCGAGTTGACCTCGACGGTGTCGAACTCCTCGGCGTAGCGACGGAGCCAGCGCGCCTTGCCGAGGCCCTCCGGATAGAGCCGCCCCCGCCAATCGTCGTAGTTCCAGCCGGAGCAGCCGACCCTCACCGGGCGCACGACCGCGGGCTAGTCGGAGACCAGCGTCTCCTCGTCGCGACGCGTGAACTCCACGCTCTCCGCCTTGGCCTCCTCGCGGAACTCGTGGAGCTGCTTGACCTGCTGGCGGCGGCGGCGCATGTCGAACGCGCCGATCACCGCGATCCCGATCAGCGCTATCGGCACGGCGAACACCGGCAGCCCCCACGCGAACGAGAAGGCGATCAGGCCCAGTACGAAGGCGGAAACGATGAGAACGACGCCCCACATCGTTTGACGGGTACCCGCGAAGCTGCCGCGGGAAACGAGCCGTCAGTGGCGCGGGCGCGGCAGGGAGGCCGTGTCGACGACCTCGAAGGCCGTGCCCTTGACCCGCTGGAGCGTGTGCAGCTGGTCGTTGTCCCAGCCCGCCGAGGGGGCGCCGCCGATGTACAGCGGGGCGCCGTTGTCGGCCAGGATCATGCCGTAGCGCTTGAGCGTCCTGAGGATGATCCGCGCCTGCCGCGGGAAGTGCGAGATGTCGAAGCTCCGCTTGAGGCGCAACCGCTGGCCCATGGCGGGCATGTTGGGATCCGTCTCGCTGGACGCGGAGTGGCGCGCCGGATAGATGAAGCCGGTTCGCGTCTCCGGGGCCGTGAAGCGGAGGGCGTGGCGGATCACCCCGTGCCTCGCCTCGCTCCAGCGCGCGAGGCCGGGGAAGATCGGCAGCCCGGCGGCGTCGGCGGAGGTGTAGCCGCGGCGGCGCAGGTGGTTCGAGCGGAGCCGCCAGACCGCCCCCGAGCCGGCGTGCCAGCGG
>JBJMLJ010000012.1:0-10929 GCA_045805365.1 Thermoleophilaceae bacterium | reverse complement strand
CGACCTGCTCGACAGCTTCCCGGAGGAGTTCCGCGCCGGGATGACCACCCGGTCCGACGTGTTGGGCGACACGGACGAGAGCGCGCCCGAGCGCTGGGACGAGGGTCTGCGCGACGGCAGGCCGCATGTGCTGGTGACTGTGGCGGCGCAGAGCGAGGCGGCGCGCGACGACGCCGCCGCCGCGCTGCGCGGGCGGCTCGGCCCGGGCATCTCGGTCGCCCATGAGGAGCGCGCCGGCATGCTGCTCCAGTTGCGTGAGAACGAGGCCGTGCGAGAGCACTTCGGCTTCGCCGACGGGCTGTCCCAGCCGACCATCGACGACCCGCGGGCGGGGCCCCACGACCACGAGGGCCGGGGCACGCCGTCGCGCGACAACGCCTGGGACGACATCGCCCCCGGCGAGTTCGTGCTCGGCTACCCGGACGAGGACGGGCTCGTGGCCACCGAGCCGCCTGACCCGCTGGGCCGCAACGGCAGCTTCATGGTCGTCCGGAAGCTCCACCAGGACGTGGGCGCCTTCGCGTCCTACCTGCGCTCCGCGGCTCCCGAGCTGGGGATGTCGGAGGAGCTCCTGGCGGCCAAGATCGTCGGGCGCTGGCGCAGCGGGGCGCCGCTGGAGCTCACGCCGGACCGCGACGATCCCGACCTGGCGCCGACCGGCTCGCGCAGGTCGGAGCTCAACGCGTTCCGCTACGGGTCGGACCGCGGCGGCAGGAGGTGTCCGGTCGGAGCACACATCCGCCGGGCCAACCCCCGCGACGCGCTCGGCTGGCACGGCCTGCTGACCAAGCGGCACCGCATCATCCGCCGCGGGATGCCATACGGGCCGGCCTACGACGGCAACGACGCCGACCGGGGGCTGATGTTCGTCTGCTACCAGGCCAGCATCTCGCGCCAGTTCGAGTTCATCCAGTCGCTGTGGCTGAACGACGGCGATCCCTTCGGCCTCGGCTCCGACCGCGATCCGCTCGACAACCGCTGGCCGAGCAGGAAGATGACGATCCAGGGCGAGCAGCCCCGATTCCTCGCGGCGCTCCCGTCGTTCATCAGCACGAGGGGCGGCGACTACTTCTTCGCCCCGGGGATCGCCGCGCTGCGAGCGCTGGCGGCCGACGAGCTCGCGTGACCCGCAAGCAGCTCGCGCACCTCTTCGGCCTGGTGGCCCCGCCCCTGGCGCTGGTGCCGGCGTTGCTGGTGGTGAGCGCCGGCGATGTCGCCTTGCTCGCAGGGATGTACCTGGCGACCGGGTTCGGCATCACGGTGGGCTTCCACCGGCTCCTCACCCACCGCTCCTTCGCCACCCATCGGCCGTTGGCATATGCGCTTGCCGGGTTGGGCTCGATGGCCCTCCAGGGATCGGTGATCGACTGGGTCGCCGACCATCGCAAGCACCACGCCCACTCCGACCGCCCCGGCGACCCGCACTCGCCAAATCTCGACGACGGCGTCCTCCGCAGCCTCTGGCACGCGCACCTCGGCTGGTTGTTCCGGAACCAGGGGCGCGCGGAGCACGCCCGCTACGCGCCGGACCTGCTGGAGGGCCGCGGCATGCGCGCCATCGACCGGCTCTTCGTCGTCTTCGTGGGCCTGTCGTTCGCCATTCCGTTCGCGATCGGCGGCCTCTCCGGCCTGCTCTGGGGCGGCTTCGTGCGGATCTTCCTGTTCCACCACGCCACGTTCAGCATCAACTCGGTCTGCCACTTCTTCGGCCGGCGGCGGTTCGGCGTGGACGACCGGTCGGGCAACGTGGCCTGGCTCGCGCCGTTCTCGCTCGGCGAGTCCTGGCACCACAACCACCACGCCTTTCCCCGGTCGGCCGCGCACGGCCTGCGCTGGTGGGAGCTCGACCTGTCGGGCCTGCTGATCCGGGGGCTTCGCCGCCTCGGACTCGCCTGGAACGTCGTGCTGATCAGCCCGGAGCGGCAGCTACAGAGGCTCGCGTCCATAGAATCTGGTCCGTGAGCGACCATCGGCTTCCGGAGCGGGACCGGCCGTGGGTCATGCGCACCTACGCCGGCCACTCCACGGCGCGCGAGTCCAACGAGCTGTACCGCAAGAACCTGGCGAAGGGCCAGACCGGTCTCTCGGTGGCCTTCGACCTCCCGACCCAGACCGGCTACGACCCCGACGACGATATCTCGCGGGGAGAGGTGGGCAAGGTCGGCGTCTCGATCGCCCACAAGGGCGACATGCACACGCTCCTCGACGGCATCCCGCTCGACGAGATGAACACGTCGATGACGATCAACGCCACGGCCGCCTGGCTGCTGGGGCTGTACATGACGGTCGCCGAGGAGAACGCGGTTCCGGTCGAGGGGCTCCAGGGGACGACCCAGAACGACATCATCAAGGAGTTCCTCTCGCGCGGGACCTATGCCTTCCCGCCCGAGCCGTCGATGCGGCTGATCGCCGACACGATCGCCTACACGGTCGACCGGGTGCCGAAGTGGAACCCGGTGAACATCTGCCCCTACCACCTCCAGGAGGCCGGCGCCACGCCGGTGCAGGAGATCGCCTACTCGCTGTCCACGGCGATCGCCGTCCTGGACCGAGTCCGCCCGCGCGTCCCCGACGACGTGTTCCCGCGGGTCTTCGGCCGCATCTCCTTCTTCGTGAACGCCGGGATCAAGTTCATCGAGGAGCACGCAAAGCTGCGGGCGATGGGCCGCTTGTGGGAGGAGATCGGCCGCGATCGCTACGGCGTCTCCGACGACAAGTTCCTGCGCTTCCGCTACGGCGTGCAGGTGAACTCCCTCGGCCTGACCGAGGCCCAGCCCGAGAACAACGTGATCCGGATCGTGCTCGAGGCGCTCGGCGTGACCCTCGGCCGCTCCGCCCGCGCCCGCGCCATCCAGCTGCCGGCCTGGAACGAAGCGCTCGGGCTCCCGCGGCCCTGGGACCAGCAGTGGTCGCTGCGGATCCAGCAGATCCTCGCCTTCGAGACCGACCTGCTCGACTATCCGGACATCTTCGAGGGCTCCCACGTGATGGCCGGCCTCGTGGACGAGCTGGCCGAGGGCGCCCGGGCCGAGATCAGAGTGGTCGAGGAGCACGGCGGCGCCGTCGAGGCCGTTCCCTACATGAAGACGCAGCTCGTGGAGTCGCACCGCGAGCGGATGCGGCGGATCGAGTCGGGCGAGCAGAAGGTGATCGGGCAGAACGTCTACACCGAGCACGAGCGCTCGCCGCTGCAAGAGGGCGAGGACGGCGGGATCCTGACCGTCGATCCGCGTGTCGAGGCTTCCGCGATCGCCGCCGTCGAGCAATGGCGGAACGGCCGCGACCAGGGAGCCGTCGACCAGGCGCTCGCGGCGCTGCGCGAGGCCGCCGCCTCGGAGACCGAGAACATCATGCCCGCAACCCTCGAGGCGGCCCGGGCGGGAGCGACGACCGGCGAGTGGGCGGGCGCCCTGCGCGACGTCTTCGGCGAGTACCGCGCGCCGACCGGGGTTGCCGAGGCGGCCGCCTCTCCTGCCGACGACCCGGCCCTTGCCGAGCTGCGCGACCGCGTCGAGCGCGTGTCCGAGACGCTCGGGCGGCGGATCAAGATCCTGGTCGGCAAGCCGGGCCTCGACGGGCACTCCAACGGCGCGGAGCAGATCGCCGTGCGCGCCCGCGACGCCGGGATGGACGTGGTCTACGAGGGCATACGCCTCTCCCCCGCCCGGATCGCCCGGACGGCGGTCGACGAGGGCGTGCACGTGGTCGGGCTGTCGATCCTGTCCGGCTCGCACGCCTCGCTGATCCCCACCGTGCTCCAGGAGCTCTCGGACGCCGGCGCCGACGTGCCGGTCGTGGTCGGCGGCATCATCCCCCCGGCCGACGAGCGCGCCCTGCTCGACGCCGGCGTGGCCCGCGTCTACACGCCGAAGGACTTCGAGGTGAGCCGCATCATGGGCGACATCGTCGACCTGGTCGCGGAGCACCACGGAGTTGCGGCGCCGGCCGGCTAGCCCGCGAACCGCCAACTTTTCCTAGGCGGCGCCGTTACCTAGTTTGTGGCTCCGTGGGCGGCGCTGATCGTCGAGGACGGGCTGAGCCGCCAGGCGCTCTCGGCATGCCGTGCCCTGGCGGCGGCCGGCTGGGAGGTCGGCATCGGTGCGGAGCGGCCCTGGGGGGTCGCGGCATGCTCGCGCTGGGCCCGGCACCGTCACCACCTCCCCGCGCCGAACCTCGACCCCGACGGCTTCGTCGAGGCGACTGCGCAGGCGGTGCGCGAGCGCGGCTACGGGATCGTGTTCGGCGCCCGGGATGTCGACGTGCTGGCTCTGTCCGCTCGCCGGGACGAGATCCCGGCCCTGGTGCCATACCCGCCGCACGAGCGTGTCCTGCGCGCGTTCGACAAGCAGCGGCTGCACGCTGCCGCCGAGCGGGTCGGTGTCCCGGTCCCCTGGACCGCTCAAGCAGTGGACGGGAGCTCCACCAAGGAGCCGGTCATCGTCAAGGCTCGCGCCCACGCCAACCTCGAGAACGGACCCGTGACGCCGCGGATCGAGACGCAGCTCGCCAGCACGACCGACGAGGCGGTCACCCGTGTCAAGCAGATCCGACGCCTGGGCGGGCAGCCTCTCCTCCAGGAGTTCATCCGAAAGCCGCGGCTCGTGGCGTTCAGCCTGGTGGCGGACGAGAACTCTCGCATCGTCGCGCGGGTGCAGCAGGAGGCGGGAGCGGTCTGGCCGCTGGAGGCCGGCGTGTCAGTCCGCGCCCGGACCGTCAAGCCCGACGAGCGTCTCGCAGAGGGCGCCGCGGCGCTCGTGGCCGAACTTGGCTGGAGCGGCCTGGCGGAGCTTCAGTACATGGTTCCGGAGGACGGACTGCCGCGGCTCATCGACTTCAACGGCCGCTTCTACGGATCGATGAGCCTGGCCGTCGCGGCCGGCGTGAACCTGCCGGCGATCTGGGCGAGCCTGGCGACGGGCCGGGCGCTCCCGCCGGAGCGGGAGGCCATCCCCGGTGTGCGCTACCAGTGGCTGTGGGGCGACCTGCGACGCTCGATCGACGAGCGGCATGGGCTCCTCGACACCCTCCGTTACGCCTTCGGCGCGGCGCAAAGCGTCTCCAGTGTGCGCGACCCGGCTCCAGCCGTCCGCCATCTTCAGATCTGCCTCGGGCAAGCCGTGCGCAACCTGCGTAGATGAACATCGTGCAGCGCGTGGACGCGCTCGTCGAGGCGCCAGTGCTCGTCTTCGGCCAGCCGCCGCCACACGGCCGCGACCTCGACCTGCTCGTGCGGCCCACGGACATGAAGGCGCTCGCGGACGGGCTCGAGGCGGCCGGGTTCACCCGGCACGGCAAGCGGTTCGTCTCGTTCCACGGGTGCTCCGCGGACGTGGTCGAGGTTGTCCCTGCCGACGATTGGGGGCTTCCCGCAGCGGAGGTGGAGGAGCTGTTCGGCGCCGCACATCCGCTCGACGGCGCGGCCAAGGTGCTCGAGCCCGGCCCCGCGCACGCGCTCCTGGTATTGGCGCGCCGGGGCTACCTGAAGCCCAAGGCCCGGGTCCGCGCCGCGTCGATCCTCGCGAGCGACGCGACGGCCCTGACGGAGGCGCGGCGGCGTGCGCCGGTTTGGGGCGTCGCGCCGGAGCTGGAGGCGCTGGCCGAGGGGCGCCCGCCCAGGCCCCGGAGGATCGGGCGGCCACGACGGGGCACGCTCGTGACCCTCTCCGGCCTCGACGGCGCCGGCAAGAGCTCCCAGGCCGCGGCGCTACGAGACGCACTCGAGCGCGTCGGCTACGACCCGGTCGTCGTCTGGACTTCGCTCTCGCAGCACCCGCCACTCCTGCACGCCATTACCCGCTTGGCGCGCTGGCTGCTTGGGCCCAGGCGGCCGGACGGCCGCGGCGAGGCCGATCCCGGCAGGGCCCTGCGCGAGCGCTCCCGTTTCGTCACCTTCGCCTGGTCGACGGTCGTCGCGCTCACGAACGCGATGCGGCAGGCCCGCGCCGTGGCGCCCCACCTCTGGCGCGGCCGGGTCGTGATCTGTGACCGCTACTCCCTCGACTCCAAGGTCCACCTCCGTTACGCCTATGGAGAGGAGCGCGGCTTCGGCTTCCAGGCCGCTCTCATCGGCCACCTCTCCCCCCGGCCGGGCGTGGCATACCTGCTGGACGTGTCGCCGGAAACCGCCAGCACGCGCAAACGGGACTATCCGCTCGAGGAGAACGCCCGCCGCGGGAACCTGTACCTCGAGGAGGCGGAGGGGCTTGGCGTCCGGCGGCTCGACGGCGAGCGGCCCCGCGAGGAGATCTGCGCCCAGCTGGCGGGCGAGGTCTGGGATTTCCTGGCCGCTCGATAGGTTGCGGACCAGATGGCCGCGGACCCTGGAGAGCTCGGGGGGCGCCTGCGCGAGGGCGACCGCTCGGCGGCGCCTGCCGCCCTCAACCTGATCGAGGACCGCTCGCCGCGGGGCCGCGAGCGCGCCGCCGAGCTGCTCGCCGAGGTGTCGCCGTCGGCGCTCGGGGGCGAGGCGCCCGCGCACCTCGTGGGCGTGACCGGGCCGCCGGGGGCCGGCAAGTCGTCGCTGCTGTCGGCGCTGGTGCAGGAGTGGCGGCAGCGGGGGAAGACGGTCGCCGTGCTCGCCGTCGACCCGTCCTCCAAGCGCTCCGGCGGCTCGCTGCTCGGCGACCGCGTGCGGATCGACCACGACCCCAAGGACGACGGTGTCCTGATCCGCTCCACCGCCGCGGGCGGCCGGCTCGGCGGGCTCGCGGCGCCGACGCGCGAGGCGGTGGACGCGCTGGCGGCCGCATTCGACCTGGTGGTGGTCGAGACCGTCGGCGTCGGTCAGTCGGAGACCGACGTCGAGGAGGTGTGCGACACCGTCGCCGTGGTCGTCCAGCCCGGCTCCGGCGACACGCTCCAGTTCATCAAGGCCGGGATCATGGAGGTGCCGGACGTGCTCGTGGTCACGAAGGCCGACCTCGGCGAGGCGGCCCAGAGGGCACGGCGGGACCTCGACCAGGCGCTGGCGGCCGTGGGCTCGAAGGACGTGCCGGTCGTCCTGGTCTCGTCCGTGCCGGCACCGTCGGGGATCGACGAGCTCGTCGACGCCCTCGACGAGCACAGAGGCCGAATCGACCTGCATGAGCGGCGCGTCCGAGCCCGCCGGCTCGCGGCGTTGCGCGAGTTCGCGGCCGAGGAGGGCGAGTCGGCTCTGCGCGAGCTCGGCGGCCGGCGCGAGGCGGAGGCGTTCCTCTCGACCCAGGACGACGCCGCCTCGGTCGACGAGCTGCGGACGGCTCTGACCGGGCGCCGGGCATGAGGCGTTTCCTCGCCCAGGCGCTGCTCCTCGCCGCGGTATTCGCCGTCACGGCGGCCGTGGCCAAGCTCGCCGGTGCCACCAATCTCGGTACGGCGTTCGGGATCGGGCAGATCGCCTTCGCAATCGCCCTCGTCGTACTGCTGCTGCGCTTCTAGGCGCTCGGGCCGAGCACGGCGGCCTCGAGCTCGTCCGTGTCGCGCACCTGCTTGGCGCGCAGAAGCCGGGCGTCAGCCGCGTGGAGCAGCTCCTCCCAGTTGCGACCGTCGCGCGGGAAGCTGGCGCTGCCGACGCTTACGCTCACGGACGGGAGCGCGTCGTCCCGGTCGACCTCGGCCGCGAACGCGATGGCCAGGCGGTCGGCCACCACGCGAGCCTGATCGGCGCCGGCGCCGGGGAGGACGACGGCGAACTCGTCGCCGCCGAGCCGGCCGACCAGGTCGCCGTCGCGGAGCACGCTTCTGGTGCTGCGGGCGAACGCCTTGAGGACACGGTCGCCGACCGCGTGGCCGAGCGTGTCGTTGACCTCCTTGAAGCTGTCGATGTCGAGGTAACAGACACTCAGGCTGCGGTCGTCGCGGGCTGCGACGAGCAGGCTGTTGGCCGCGAGCACCTGGAGGGCGCGCCGGTTGGCGACGCCGGTCAGGACGTCGCGCAGGGCCATGTCGCGGAGCTGCGCGTCGGTCGCCCGGACGTGCTCCTGCGAGCGGTGGAAGACGATGCCGGCCGCGCTGGAGATCGTCACCAGGAACAGCAGCAGCACCACGGACGAGGTGGGCGCGCCGTCATAGGCGAGCGGAGCAGCCGCCCCGAGGACGCAGGCCGCGACGGTCAGCCCGAGCTCGAGGCGCGTGGAGATGTAGGCGGCCGTGAACGGGATGAACATGAAGTAGTAGGTGTATGGGCTCGACATGCCGCCGGTGTTGTAGGCGGCGAGCGCGATCCCGGGCACGCCCAGGACGACGAGCGGGATCAGGACCGAGCGGCGATGAAGGCGCTCCCAGTGCAGGAACACGTACAGGCCTCCGAGCACGGCCGCGCTCGCGATCCCGACGCTCGCGATGACCGGCGAGCGCACCTTCGCGGGGTCCAGCGTCCAGATGAGCAGTCCGCCGACGGCGGCGAGCAGCGAGGCCACCGCCCCGAGACGGGTGGCGGCGGTGACCGAGGTGTGCAGGCCCGTTCGCACTCCAGCTAATCCATCGGCTCCCGACAGGCAGGACTTGACAGCTTTTGGGCCCTAAAACTCCGGAATTAGCGCATCTTTAGCCTCGGCGAGGTCCTTCCTCGTGTTCACGCTGCGCACGATTGCGGGCGGCAGGGCCACCCGAACGGGGTCGAGGGCCTCCACGGTGGCCGTCAGGGCGGCCTCGGGCGCCGCCGCCCGGAGGGTCTCCAGCGCCGGTGGGGCGTACAGGCCGAGGACCGGCTGCAGGGTCCCCTCGGATACGGCCACGACCGCGGGGCTGCCGCTGCCCGCGGCGGCCAGGAGGGTGCGGCAGGCGTCGCCCGTGACGAACGGCATGTCGGCGGCGCAGACGAGCACGGGCCCGCTCGCCCGTTCGAGCGCGTGCACGATCCCGGTGAGCGGGTGGCGGGGCTCGGCCGGCTCCTCCCAGCGCTCGGCCTCGCCGAGCTCCGGTAGCTCCGTGTCCGGCTTGCACACCACCGCCACGCGCTCGCACACGGACGCCAGCGCGGCCAGCGGGTAGCTGACGAGCGGGCGCTCGCCCACCATCACGGCGGCCTTCGAGCCGGCGCCGAGCCGGCTGCCGGCCCCGCCCGCGAGGACCGCGCCGATCACGCCGCTTCGGCAGCCTGGCTCACGGAGCGGCAGACTACGCGAGCGCTTGAGGAGAGCCATCTGCATCGCCACAGCACTCGCCGCGCTGTCCGCCCCGGCGGCCGCCGCCGCGCCGAGCGCGCCCCTGAGCCACTCCGGGCGATGGATCACGGACGCCAAGGGCCGCGTGGTGATCCTCCACGGCGTGAACATGGTCTACAAGCGGCCGCCCTACCACCCGCTCGCGGCAGGCTTCGACGGCCCGGACGCGGCCTTCCTCTCGCGAAACGGGCTCGATGCGGTCCGCCTCGGCATCATCTACGCCGGGGTCGAGCCGCGGCCGGGGAGCTACGACGATCACTACCTCGCGCAGATCGGGCGCACGCTGCACACGCTCGCCCGCCACCACGTCTTCTCGCTGCTCGACTTCCACCAGGACCTCTACAGCGAGCGCTTCCAGGGCGAGGGCTTCCCCGAGTGGGCGATCGAGGACGACGGCCTGCCCGCCGAGCCGAAGCTCGGCTTCCCGGGCAACTACCTGGCGATGCCGGCCCTCAACCGCGCCTTCGACCACTTCTGGAACAACGACTCAGGCCCCGGCGGAAGCGGGCTCCAGGACCGCTACGCGAACGCCTGGCGCCACGTCGCGGGGCGCTTCGGCGCGGAGCCGTACAACCTCGGCTACGACATCTTCAACGAGCCCTGGCCGGGCACCGGCTGGCAAACCTGCGCCAACAACGTCGGCTGCCCCGTCTTCGACGAGACCAAGCTCACGCCGTTCTCGCGCCGCGTCTACAAGCGCATCCGCAGTGTCGACTCGCGGCGGCTCGTCTGGTGGGAGCCGAACGTGCTCTTCAACAACGGCCCGCAGACGCACGTGGGCGCGATCGGCTCCCGCGCCGGCATGAGCTTCCACGTCTACTGCCTCCAGGACGGTCCCAAGCCGAGCCCCCAGGACGACGAGCAGGCCCGCTCGTGTGAGCCGTTCGAGACGCTGCCCTTCCAGAACGCCAACGCCCAGTCGGCGCGCACCGGCGATGCCAACCTGATGACCGAGTTCGGCGCCACCGACGACCTCGGCCAGATCGAGCGGGTCGAGAAGTACGCGGACCGCTACATGGCGGGCTGGCTCTACTGGCACTACTGCGAATGCGCCGACCCGACCACGAGCGGCTCGGGCGGCACCCAGTCGGTGGTCGACGACGCGCGCAAAGCCCCCAGCGGCTCCAACGTCAAGCGCGCCAAGCTCGAGGTCCTCTCGCGGCCCTATCCGCAGGCCGTGGCCGGC
Source organism: Thermoleophilaceae bacterium (assembly GCA_045805365.1). Lineage (GTDB taxonomy): Bacteria > Actinomycetota > Thermoleophilia > Solirubrobacterales > Thermoleophilaceae > DASXBA01. Next base: position 600 of record JBJMLJ010000012.1, on the reverse strand, counting down.
GTGCCGGAGGGCTGGAGGTTCGATCCGGCGGAGGAACGCTTCGAGCTGGCCTACAAGACGCGCCGCAGCGGCGGCGGGTCGTTCGTCTTCCGCGCCGATACGCAGGTGTTCGTCCCGCGCCTCCACTACCCGCACGGCTACGACGTGCGCGTCAGCGGCGGCGAGGCCCTGTCCCTCCCAGGCAGCACCCGCCTGCGGATCAGGACGTGCACCGGCCGCCGGCGCGTGTCGGTGACCGTCGTGCCCGGGCGCGGCCGCTTCCGGGCCGACTGCCGGGCGCCGCGCACGGACCCGTCCCTCATCCACGTCCGCGTCAGGCCCCGCCGGATCGTGGCCGGCGCCCTGACGCGCTTCCGCTTCCGGGTCACCGTGCGCCGCGGGCGCCCGCTGCGCGGTGCGCTGATCAGGTTCGCCGGCCGGCGGCTGAGGACTAATCGGCGCGGCCGCGCCGCGCTGACGCTGAGGCTCGGGCACAGCGGCCGCCGCCGCGTGCTGGTCTCCAAGCGCGGCTACCGGCGCGGGCGCGCGACCGTGCGCGTGCTGCGCCGGTAGGGTCGGCGCCTTGGGGCTGGGGAGCTTCATCTCCGTCGGACGGGCGCT
>JBJMLJ010000011.1:0-4886 GCA_045805365.1 Thermoleophilaceae bacterium | reverse complement strand
CGAGCGATCTCGGCGTTGTCCGAGTTGAACTCGATCGACACGAGCCGGGCGTCGTCGGGCATGACCCGGCTCATCCGCAGGGCGCTGTAGCCGCAGTAGGTCCCGAGCTGGAGGATCTGGCGCGGTCGGGCCCGCTCGACGGCCCGGTCGAGGATCGCGCCCTTCTCGTCACCCACGTTGATCATGAAGCTGCGCTCGTAACAGAACCGGTCGATGGCTCGCATGACGTCGTCCACGTCGCCCTCGCGCGCGGTGGCCGCGACGTACTCCGCGAGCGCCTGCTCGCGACCGTCGCCCACCTGCCACTCCCTGGTCAGGCGCCTGCCCCCGAGCATCAGGCGCAGGAACGACCAGCGGAGGAAGGGGAGTCGCCGGCCTCCGGCTTCGGTCAAACGCCTCATGACCGGGCGACCCTCGCACGAACGCGGAGACCGGGTAAATCAAAAAAAGCACGATCGGTCGTTCTTCTGTATAGTGCGACCGACCGTTCGTACTAACTACCGAAGGGAATCGGTCATGAACAGCACCACAGCAGAGCTCGCGACATACGCGATCCGGCGCAAGAACGCCTGGGGATCGGTGGAGGAGGTCGAGCAGGTCGCCGCCCGGTCCAAGCAGGTCGCCGAAGAGGAGTTCCCGAGCGACATCCGTTGGATCCGCAGCTACGTGCTCGCCGAGGAGGACGGGACGCTCGGCAGCGTCTGCATCTACCAGGCGAGCAGCCCGGAGGCCATCCGCAAGCACGCCCAGCGGGTGGGCATGCCGGCGGACGAGATCTTCCCGGTCGGCGAGACGGTCGTCATCCGGCCCGATCCGGTGAAGGAGCCCGTCGCTTCCTGATCGCCGCGGGCGCGGTGGCGGTCAGGGCGGCGTCTATGCGCTGCTCGATCGCGCGCCGCGCCCGCTCGATCGGCTCCGGCGCCCGCGCCACTACGAACTGCGCGTTGGCGAGGAAGAGCGCGGCCTCGATCTCGAAGACCAGCTGTCCGGCGTCCTCGCCCGGGTCGATGTCGCCGTCACGCTGGGCGTCGCGCACGGCGGCCTCGAGCCGCCCCAGCCAGTCGTAGAGGAAGGCGACGAGGCGATCTCGGACCGCGCCCGGCTGCATGTCCACCTCGGCCAACACAGACGCGAAGAAGCAGCCGCCCGGAAACTTCTCGACCTCGAGGTAGCGAAGGTAGCCATCGGTGAGCAGGCGCAGGCGGTCGAGCCCGCCGGTCGCGCCCTCGGCCGGCTCGAGCACCTCGGTCTCGAAGACGCCGTTGGCGGTCTCGATCGTCGCCAGCTGGAGCTCCTCCTTGGAGCCGAAGTGCGCGAACAGGCCGCTCTTGCTCATCCCGACCGCGTCCGCCAGCCGGCTCATCGAGAGACCGCTGATCCCCTCGACCGTCGCGAGCCGGGCGGCCTCGTCGAGGATCGCGCCGCGGCTCCGCTCGCCGTCGCTGCGCCGCCGGCGCTCGCGACGCTGCCGCTGGGGGACGGAATCTTTCTTCGCCATGGTCTTCTAAAGTTAGCACGACCGGTCGTTCACGCCTCTGGGGCGTAGAGTCCGCCGCCGTGGAGCCGCGCCGGCCCTCCGAGACGACCTCCGTCCTGACGCGCTGGATGGGAGTCACCGACGCGAACACGGCGGGCTACGTGCACGGCGGCGCGATCATGCGGATGTGCGACGAAGTAGCCGGCCTCGCCGCCCTCCGCCACTGCGGCACGCGCGTCGTGACCGCCGGCGTCGACCGCATGACCTTCCTCCAGCCGGTCTACGTCGGGCAGCTCGTGACCGTGCGGGCGACGGTCAACGCCGCTTGGCGCACGTCAATGGAGGTCGGCGTGCGTGTGGAGGCCGAGGACGTGCGCGCCCATGCGATCGTCCAGACGTCGACCGCCTACCTGACGATGGTCGCGCTCGGCGACGACGGCCGGCCTACGCCGGTGCCGGAGCTCGCGCCCGAGACACCCGACGAGGTCCGCCGCGAGCGGGAGGCGCAGCTCCGCCGCGACAATCGGCTGACGGAGAGGAAGGCGATACTGGACGCGCGCGACCCGCGCTGACGATCCTTTGCGAACAATCTAGTTCGCAAATGCTAGGCTGCCGGGCGTGGGGGGCGTGCAGGGAATTGCCGCTGCCGCGGGGCCGCGGATACCGCCCGGGGGACGAGCCGAGATCGGCCGGCTGAACCATGCGCTCAGCCGCCTCATCGGCCTGGCCGCGGGGGGCGGCCCGCCCAACGTCTTCACGACTCTCGCCCGCCATCGGCGGTTGTTCCGCAAATGGCTGCGGTTCGCGGGGGGACTGATGCCCGGCGGGGTCCTTCCGCGCAAGGATTCCGAGCTCGTGATCCTGCGGGTGGCGCACAACACGGACTGCGAGTACGAGTGGCGCCACCACGAGCGGCTCGGTCGGGCGGCCGGGTTCGCCGCTGAGGAGATCGAGCGGGTGCGCGATGGCGCCGCCGCCCCGGGCTGGGGCAGCCGGCAGTCGCTCCTCCTTCGCGCGGCCGACGAGCTGCACGCCGAGCGGACCATCTCCGAGGATCTCTGGGGCGAGCTGCGGGACCGCCTGACGGACGTCGAGCTGATCGAGCTCTGCATGCTGGTCGGGCACTACGAGATGCTCGCGATGACCCTCAACGCGCTGGCGGTCGAGCCGGACCCCGTGCCGAGCGGCCCGCCGTCGCGGATCGTCCGGCTCCTGGAGGGGGCCAGATGAGCGGCGGGCTCGAGGGCCGGCGGGTGCTGATCAGCGGCGCCGCGCGCGGGATCGGCGCCCGGCTCGCCCGGCGCCTGCACGAGCGCGGCGCGCGCGTGGCCCTCGTCGGGCTCGAGCCCGAGCTGCTCGCCTCCGTCGCGGCCGACTGCGGCGACGCGCCCTGGTTCGAGTGCGACGTGGCCGACCGCGAGCGGGTGGACGCCGCCGTCGCCGGAGCCGTCGAGCGCCTCGGGGGCCTCGAGGTCGCGGTGGCCAACGCGGGCATCGGCGCGCAGCACACCCTCGTCGATGGCGACGACTCGGTCTGGGACGCGACCCTGGCGGTGAACCTCACCGGCACCTACAACCTCGTCCGCGCTGCGGGCCCGCACGTCGCACACCCGAACGGCTACTTCCTGCTGACGGCCTCGCTCGCCGCGGCCGTCCACCTGCCGCTCATGTCCGCCTACTGCGCCTCCAAGGCCGCGGTCGAGTCGCTCGGCGATTCGCTCCGGCTGGAGCTCGCGCCAACGGGCGCGCGGGTGGGCGTGGCCTACTACGCGGAGCTCGACACGGACATGACATCGCGCGGCTTCGCGACCGAGGCGGCCAAGCGCATGCCGATCGGCGGGCACGGCCGGCTGCCCGTGGCGCCGGTGGCGCCCGCCATCGCCGCGCTCGAGCGGGGGATCGCCCGCCGCTCGCGCCGCGTCGTCTCGCCGCGCTGGGTCGGCGCGATCCTCCCGCTGCGCGCGGCGGCGCAGCGAGTGGTCGAGCTGCAGGCGCGTCGGGGCCTGGGGGACACGCTCGACATCGCGCGCTCCGAGCGCCCCGGCCTGACCACCGAGCAGCCGGAGGCCGTCAAGCGATGAGGCTTCGCCTGGCGCTCGCCGTCGCGCTCAGCGCGCTTCTGGCCGCGGCGCCGGCTCATGCCGCACAGGTCTCGCAGAACACCCGCTTCACGGCATCGGATGGCGTCTCGCTCCAGACCACGATCAGCGGCGAGGCCCCGCTCGGCCCGCGGCCCGTGATCGTGGAGTTCAGCCCCTACGGCCGGGGCAGCGGAACCCTCGACCCCGGCCCCGACTACAACTTCCTGCTCGTCCAGACCCGCGGCACGGGGGACAGCGACGGTCGCTTCGACGCCCTCGGCCCGCGCACCCAGGCCGACGTGGCGGAGGTGCTGCGCTGGGCCTGCGACCAACCCTGGAGCGACGGCAGCCTCGGCCTGAACGGCTTCTCGGCGAGCGCGATCACGGTCTACAACTCACTCCACGAGCAGCTGCCGTGCGTCAAGGCGGCGATCCTCAAGTCGGGCACCTTCGAGCTCTACCGCGACCTGATCTGGCCCGGTGGGATCAACAACCTCGCCCCGGCGGCTGGGGTGATGGGGCTGATCGGAGCGCCGGCTCTGGAGCAGGGCGGCGACCGCCTCAAGCGCAACCCGGCTTCGGGGGCGGACGTGGCGCTGGGCCTCAACCAGGCCGGGCTGAGCGGTCTGCTCCACTCGACGCTCGACTCGTGGTGGAAGGAGCGGGGCTTCCGCGGCGACGTCAACCACCTGCCGATCCTGATGATCGACGGCTTCTTCGACGTCGAGTCGCGCGGCGCGTTCCAGGGCTACCAGCAGCTCCGCGGCGACGGCGCCCATCTCGTGGTCGTCGGCGGCCACGATGGCGCGCCCGCCGGCACCGACGCCGGGGTGGGGGAGGCCCGGGCCTGGCTCGACCGCTACGTGCGGGGGATCGGCAACGGCGTCGAGGATCACAAGAAGGTCCAGCTTTGGCTGAGCAACGGGCGCCGCGAGGACTACCTCAAGGGCCAGTTCGTGCGCTACGACGGCGACGACTGGCCGGTGCCCGGCACTCGCTGGGCTTCGCTCAACCTGGATCCGGCGCGGGCGGGCGGCGGGCATTCGCTGAACGACGGCTCGCTGACAATCGCCCCGCCGAGCGCGGGCGCCAGGCAGAGCTTCGCCGCGCTGCCCTCGCCGCCGAACGCGGCCGACGTTCCCAACGCGGCGATCGTGGGCGCCTCGGGCGCGAACGCCATCACCGGCCCGCTTCCCGTCCTCACCAACATGACGACCGCCGAGCCGCTCGGGCTGGGGTACACGACCAGGCGGTTCGCGAGCGACGTTCTGTCGGCCGGACCGGCGAGCCTCGAGCTGCGCCTGTCGACCACCGCCCCTGAGACCGGG
>JBJMLJ010000010.1:0-9467 GCA_045805365.1 Thermoleophilaceae bacterium | reverse complement strand
GCCTCCCCCCTCGTGCGGGTCGGCCGGGGGCCCGAGGTCGATCGGGAGGATCCGCGCCGGCCGGCGCTCGATCAGCCTGAGGGAGCTGTTCGTGACGATCCGGTAGAGCCAGGAGCGAAGCGAGCTGCGGCCCTCGAAGCGGGCCAGCCCGCGCCAGGCGCGCAGGAGCGCGTCCTGCATCGAGTCCTCGGCGTCCTGGAGCGAGCCGAGCATCCGGTAGGCGTGGGCCTGCAGCTCGCCGCGGTATGGCTGGATCAGCTTTTCGAAGGCGGTCTCGTCGCCGCCCCGCGCGGCCTCGAGCAGCTCTCTTTCGCGGCTGGAACCCATGCTCACCCCTATAGACCCGCGTTAGCGGTCGGATCCATCGATGGATTCGCGCATCCGTGCGGATCAAATAGGAGATGAGCCTGGTCCACCTCGAGCTCCATACGGGCGACCTGCCGGGCGCCTGCGCGTTCTACTCGGAGCTGCTCGGCTGGCGAGCGAGCCGGGTGGAGGCCGGCGGGCGCTCCTACCACGCGCTCGACCTCGGCGCCCTGGGCGGCGGGATCGTGGAGTGCGGCACCGACCGGCCGATCTGGCTCCCCTACGTCTCCGTCGACGAGATCGGCGCCGCGACCGAGCGGGCGCGGGCACTCGGGGCCTCGGTCCTGCTCGAGCCGCGCGAGGGGCCGGCGGGGTGGCGAAGCGTCGTCGCGGCTCCCGAGGCCGGCGAGCTCGCCTTCTGGCAGTCGAAGACGCCTACTCCACCTGCGTGACGAGCTCGTAGACGAAGGGCGCGAAGTCGTCGCAGTGGCCGCGCACGCGTCCGATCCGCTCGCGGAACTCGGGCTCCTTCTTCCAGGCGTCCTGCGCCTCGAAGCTCTCCCAGGGCGCGAAGCTCTGGTAGTGGTTCGGCTCGTCCAGGTTGCGGACGAGCCGGAAGGTGCCCGAGCCCTCGAAGCCGCTCGCCCAGGACGCGAAGTCGGTCCACGCCTGGACAAAGGCGTCCTCCTCCCCGGACTTCACCGTCCACAGGCCGCTTGTGTACGTCTCCGCCATGTCGAAGACGCTATCGCGACTCCGACATCCGGGTGAACGCGCCAATCTGGGCGCACATGAGAAGGGAGAACCGAGATGAAGTTCATGCTCATCCAGAACTACGAGTCCACCGAGACGACAAATGAGCCGCTCACCAAGTGGGCGCCGGAGGACGCCAAGGCTCACATCGACTTCCAGATTCGTCTGAACGAGGAGCTCAGCGAGCGGGGCGAGCTCGTCGAGGCGCAGGCCCTGACCGGGCCGGAGCTGGCGAAGGTCGTGGTCCACGACGGCGAAGGCACGCCCGTCGTGACCGACGGGCCGTTCCCGGAGGCCAAGGAGCTCCTGGCCGGCTACCGGATCGTGGACGTGGAGTCGCCCGAGCGCGCGGTCGAGATCGCCGCGGAGACCTCGGCGGCGCCCGGCCCGAACGGCGTCCCGCTCAGACAGCGCATCGAGGTCCGCGAGGTCATGGGCACGCCCGGCTCGGACGCGTGAGCCGACGAGCGGCCATCGAGGACCTGCTGCGCGAGGCGGCGCCGCAGGTCCTCGGGGCGGTCGTGCGCCGCTTCGGTGACTTCGCCGACTCCGAGGACGCCGTTCAGGAGGCGATGCTCGAGGCGGCCACGAGCTGGCCCGCCCGCGGCACCCCCGACAACCCGGTGGGCTGGCTGATCCACGTGGCCTCGCGGCGGATGACCGACCGCATGAGGAGCGAGGGCGCGCGGCGCCGGCGCGAGGAGCTGGCCGCGGCGCAGGAGCCGCCCGAGGCCGAGCCGGCGCCGGGCCACGACGACAGCCTGGTGCTCATGTTCATGTGCTCCCACCCGGAGCTGACGCCCGCCTCGGCGATCGCCCTGACGCTCAGGGCCGTGGGCGGGCTCACGACGGCCGAGATCGCGGCCGCCTTCATGGTCCCCGAGTCGACCATGGCCCAGCGGATCAGCCGGGCGAAGCAGGCGATCAAGGGCTCCGACGTCCCGTTCGCCATGCCCGGACGGCGCGAATGGGCCGAGCGGCTGCGCTCTGTCCTCCACGTCCTCTACCTGATCTTCAACGAGGGCTACGTCACGAGCCGCGGCAACGAGCTCGCGCGCGGCGAGCTGTCGGGCGAGGCGATCCGCCTGACGCGAGCCGTCCGGACGGCCCTCCCCGGCGACCCCGAGGTGGCGGGGCTGCTCGCGCTGATGCTCCTGACCGAGGCGCGCCGGCCGGCCCGTACCGGCGAGCGCGGCGAGTTGATCCCCCTAGAGGAGCAGGACCGGGCGCTCTGGGATCGCGACCTGATCGTCGAGGGGACAGAGCTGATCACCGAGGCGGTGGCGAGGGGCGCGGTGGGCGAGTACCAGATCCAGGCCGCGATCGCCGCCGTGCACGACCGCGCCGCCCGTGTGGAGGACACTGACTGGCGCGAGATCGTCGCCTGGTACGACCTGCTGGAGCGGATGACCGACAACCCCATGGTCGGGCTCAGCCGGGCCATCGCGGTCGCGATGGTGGACGGACCGGAGGCGGGCCTCCGCCTGCTCGAGGAGCTCGACGAGCCGCTGACCAGTCACCATCGTCTGCACGCGGTCCGAGCCCACCTGCTGGAGCGGGCCGGCCGGGAGGACGAGGCGGTCGGCGAGTACGAGACTGCGGCCGCCCGGACCACCAGCGTCCCGGAGCAGCACTACTTGACGACGCAGGCCGCCCGGCTCAACGATCGCCGTGGCTGAGCTCGGTCTCCGTGTACTGCTTGGCGAGCCGCCTCGGCGCTCGGGCGAGCCAGGCCTCCACGACCGCCTCGCGAAGGTCCTCGAGGCCGATCGGCTCGAGGCGGATCAGGACGGCGGCGAAGCCGTCGAAGTGCGGCGTGGTGAAGTAGACGGAAGGGTCGTCGGCGAGCAGCGCCTCCTTGGCCACGAGGTGCTCCACGCGGGCGCCGAGGATCGGCCCGCTGGGAGCGTCCTCGCCGAGCGCCCGGATGTCCGACCGGCGCAGCGGCCGCTCCCAGACGAACGTCTTGTCCTTGACCTTCCAGGCGGTGTTGCCGTGCGACGAGCCCTCGCTCGTCTCTGGCAGGCTAAGCGCGATCCGCCGCACGTCGTCCCAGGTCGCCATGGGCTCACCGTAGCCGCCCCCCGAGAGGAGAAGCAATGTCCCCCCTGATCACCGGTACGGACTTCATCACCGTCTCGACGAAGGACATCGAAAAGGCCGTCGACTTCTACGGCGGCGTGCTCGAGCTCCCCGAGCGCAAGCGCTGGGGAAGCATGCCCGCCGTGGAGTTCGAGACCGGCAACCTCACGGTCGCCGTGATGCAGTCGGACGGCTTCGGGATCGAGCACAAGACGAACAACCATCCGATCGAGTTCCACGTCGACGACTTCGAGGGCGCCTACCAGGAGCTCGAGAAGCGGGGCGTGGAGTTCAGGGGTGAGACGATCGACTCAGGCGTCTGCCTGCAAGCCTTCTTCCAGGACCCGGATGGGAACGCGCTGGCGATCCACCACCGCTACGCGGCCGGCTCGTAGGTAAGGATCGCGACGCCGTCACCGACGACCTTGGAGTCCTTGAGGCGGAGCGTCTTCTTGTCGCTCGTCTCGCCGAACAGGCGCTTGCCGCTGCCCAGCACGACCGGGAAGACCATCAGGCGCAGCTCGTCGACCAGGTCGTTGTCGATCAGGGTCTGAACCAACTGCACGCTGCCGGCGACGAGGATGACGCCGTCCTGCTCCTCACGCAGCTTTGCGACGGCCTCGGCCGGGTCACCCTCGAGCACGTGGGAGTTGGCCCAGTCCGGATCCTTCAGCGTCGAGGAGACGACGTACTTCGGCATCTCGTTGAACTTGTCGGCGAAGTCGCCCTCGCGCGACGGCCAGGCCTCGGCGAAGCCCTCGTAGGTGACCCTACCGAGCAACTGCGAGTCCGCCTCCATCGTCTCGTCGACCTTGAACTTGTCGCCGTCGTCGCCGCGCGAGAACTCGAAGGTCCAGCCGCCGTGCTTGAAGTCCTCGGAGCCGCCCGGATCCTCCACCACGCCGTCCAGGGACATGAACTCGGTTACGACGATCCTTCCCATCTGTGTCCTCCTTCTCGTCGGGAGCCGCGGCTACTATATTCAACCGCCAAGTTGTGCAACCTACTGGATGAGCAGCATGGGCAGCGACCAGCTCAGCGTCACCTTTGCGGCCCTGGCCGATCCCACCCGGCGGGCGATCCTCGGGCGGCTCGCCGAGGGCGACGCCACCGTCAAGGAGCTGGCGGAACCCTTCCCCATCACGGTCCAGGCCGTGTCCAAGCACCTGCGCGTACTCGAGCGGGCGGGCTTGATCGAGCGCGGGCGCAGCGCGCAGCTCCGCCCCTCCCGCCTGCGCGGCGGACCGCTGAAGGACGCCTCCGAGTGGCTCCAGCGGTACCGTCGCTTCTGGGAGGGAAGCTTCGACAGGCTCGACGAGCGGGTGCGAGATGACTGAGTACGGCCTCACGATGAAGCGGGTCTTCGACGCGTCCCGCGAGCGCGTCTGGCGGGAGTGGACCGAGCCGGAGGCCTTCGCGGACTGGTTCGGCGGCCCGCAATCGCAGGTGCCGCTGGACAGCGTCTCGATGGACGTGCGGCCGGGGGGCGCCTGGCGGCTGACGATGTTCGCCGGGCCCGGCCGCCGCGAGATGCACTGGAGGGGCGAGTACCGCGAGGTGGCCGAGCCGGAGCGGCTCGTGTTCACGGTGACGGACCAGCCCCAGGACGACCGCTTCGAGCTCTGCACCGTGGTCCTCACCGATCTTGGCGACGGCCGGACCGAGATGCTGTTCGAACAGCGGGGCCACATGAGGCCCGAGCAGTACGAGGCGACCGAGAAGGGCTGGGGCGGCTTCTTCGACCGGGTCGCCGAGCGGCTGGCTCAGGCGCCGTAGCGTCCCAGCCCCTCCTCTAGAAGGGCCAGCGCCCGCTTGCCCTGGGCGCGAACGGAGCGCGACAGGCCCGGGTTGCGCGCGCCGGCCAGGATCCGCCTGCGCGAATGGTCGACCAGGGCGCGGTGCACGCCCATGAGCGCGTTGGCCGCGACCCAGGGCTCTACGTCGTCCTGGCGGGCCCCCGTCTCCGCGGCCATCAGCGAGGCCAGTGAGCTCGTGTAGCGGTCGAAGACCTGGGCCTCGCGCGCCAGGAGGGCCGGGCTCTCGCTGATCAGGCGGGTGATTCCGGCGAGGTACTCGATCGTGTCGGGATCGTCCGCGGCGAGCATGCCGCGCTGCTGGAGCACGAAGCGTCCGAAGGCCGCGAGGAAGGATTCGCCCGGCTCGCGCTCGCGTATGGCGCCGAGCAGCTCCTCCTCGAACTCCTCTAAGCGCCAGTAGAAGAGGTCCTCCTTCGTAGGGAAGTAGTTGAAGACCGTCTTCTCCGAGACGTCGGCCTCGCGCGCCACCTCGGCCACGGTCACCTGGTCGAAGCCCCGCTCGACGAACAGCCGCCGCGCGGTATCGGCGATCTGCTCCCTCGTCTGCTGCTTCTTGCGCTCCCGGAGTCCCGGCATGACCTCACTATACAGTCGCGGTGTTCTTTCTGTTACAGTATTTTTCTAGTCGCTGTAGACCAAGGAGGCAACCGTAACCGACTCCACCCCATTGAACCGCCGGCAGGTGATCCTGACCTTCTCCGGGCTGCTGCTGGCGATGCTGCTCGCCTCGCTCGACCAGACGATCGTGTCGACGGCGCTGCCGACCATCGTCCGTGACCTCGGCGGGCTCGACCAGCTCTCGTGGGTCGTGACGGCCTACCTGTTGACGGCCACCGTCTCGACGCCGCTCTGGGGCCGCGTCAGCGACCTGTACGGCCGCAAGGCTCTCTTCCAGGCGTCGATCGCGATCTTCCTCGCCGGCTCGGCGCTGAGTGGAGCGGCGGGGACGCTGGCCGAGCTGATCGGCTTCCGAGCGCTCCAAGGGCTCGGCGCCGGCGGGCTGATGACACTCGCGATGGCGATCGTCGCCGACATCATCTCCCCGCGCGAGCGAGGTCGCTACCAGGGCTACATCCAGATGGTCTTCGTGCTGGCGAGCGTCGCCGGTCCGCTGCTCGGCGGCCTCTTCACCGACCACCTCTCCTGGCGCTGGGTCTTCTACGTCAACTTGCCGATCGGCGCCCTCGCCCTGGCGATCGTCAGCTACGCGTTCGACCTGCCGGTCGAGCGACGGCGGCCGCGGATCGACTATACGGGCGCCGCTCTGCTCGCCGCGGCGATCAGCAGCATCATCCTGCTGACGACCTGGGGCGGGCGCGAGTACGCCTGGGGGTCCGCCGTGATCGTCGGCCTCGGCCTCGCCGCAGCCGCGGCGCTCGCGGCCTTCGTGCTCCAGGAGCGGCGCGCCGCCGAGCCGGTGCTGCCACTGCGGCTCTTCCGCGACTCGGTGTTCGACGTCGTCTCGGTCGTCCTCTTCCTTACGACGCTGGCGTTCTTCGCCGCGATCGTCTTCCTGCCGGTCTTCCTTCAGATCGTCACGGGCGCGAGCGCCACGACCTCCGGGCTGCTCCTGCTGCCGCTGCTCCTGGCAACGACGATCACCACGGCGGTGGTCGGCCGGGTCATAACGCGGACGGGCCGCTACAAGGTCTTCCCGGCGACCGGCCTGGGGCTGATGGCGATCGGCCTGTTCCTGCTGTCGAGGATGGACGCCTCCACGCCGAGGACGACGGCCGCGCTGTTCATGGTCGTGTTCGGGCTGGGCTTCGGGATGGTCTCGCAGATCATGGTCCTGGCGATCCAGAACGCGGTCGACCGCCGCGACATCGGCATCGCCACCGCCTCGGCCAACCTGTTCCGGGCGCTCGGCGGCGCCGTCGGCACGGCCGTCTTCGGCGCGATCTTCGCCGGCCGGCTCGGGCGGGGCGTCGACCAGGCGGGCGGCGCGGCGCCGGACGCCGTGGCCCACGCACTGCAGACGGTGTTCCTGGTCGCGGCGCCGGTCGCGCTCGTGGCCATGGCCGTCGTGCTGACCCTCAAGGAAGTGCCCCTGAAAGGAGGCCAAGGTGGCCAACACCGAGATAACAAGACGACTGCTCGAGGAGATATTCGAGAAGGGCAACCTCGAGGCCGCGGAGGAGCTGATCCATCCGGAGTTCGTGAATCACGAGGCCCCGCCGGACAACCCGCAGGGGCGTGACGGGCTCAGGGAGACCGTGACCTGGCTGCGCGGCCTCTGGGGCCCGATGAGCTTCGACATCGAGGACGAGATCGTCAAGGACGACAAGGTCGTGGCCAGGGTGGTCATGCACGGACGCCACGTCGGCGAGTTCATGGGCAGGGCGCCGACCGGCAAGGAGTTCGCGACCAAGCAGATCCACATCTGGCGGATCGCGGACGGCATGGTGATCGAGCACTGGTCGGTGCGCGACGACCTCGGCCAGGCCCTTCAGCTTGAGCTGCTCGGAAGCTGAGTAGCGCTCGCTGAGGCGCTTCAACCGGAGGTGACCGGGTAAACGGCGGCTACCCGACGAAGGAGGAGTGAGATGGAGGCCAGCCAGCAGGAGACCGGGCAGGTCACCGGCACCAAGGACAAGCACTACAACCTGGTCTGGTTCACCGAGCAGTGCCTGAGCAACGCGTTGCGGCTGGAGGACTACGTCCAGGACGCCGAGCGCGACGGCGACTCGGAGCTGGCGGACCTCTTCCGGCGCGCCCAGGAGGCCAGCCGCCGCGGCGCCGAGCAGGGCAAGGAGGCGCTCAAGAAGCGGCTCTAGGGATCGGCCCCAGCCGGCCGCAACTTCCCGCTCCGCCGCCGGTTTGGTTGGGCGGAGGCAATGTGACGGGCAGTCCAGGGCGCTTTCGATTCACGGCCGGGGCGGCGACCCTCGTCGCCGGCCTGGCCCTGGCGCCGCCGGCGTCGGCCGGGCTGAAGCACTGGCATTTCGGGATCGCCCACCACCTGGCTGACAGCCGCAAGGCGCGGATCACGGACGGCGACTTCTTCAGCGGCAGGACGCGGCTGATCGACAACTTCGCCTCCGCCTCCCACCAGCGCTTCCGCAACAAGAAGCGCGGCCATCGGAAGCGCGTCTACCTGCTTCAGGGCACGCTCGCGATCAGGAACAAGAGCGGCTACAACGTCCTGGGAGCGGGATGCCGGATGAGGGTGCCGAAGGGCGCCTACATCCTGCTGACGACGCACGGCACGCGCGCCTTCTTCCCCCGGCCGGCCAACCACGTCAAGCAGCACACGAGCCAGGCCACCATCGGCCTGTCGCTGCTGCACTTCTCGATCTCGCTTCCGTTCCCCGCCTTCAGCTACTACGAGAGCACGAGCGTGGGGCCGAACGTGGCCTGGAGCTCGCTCTCGTCGAGCGTCCACAACTGGAGCTGGGTCTGGGACGACGGCTATCCGCAGAACGTGCTGTTGGGATACGCCGCCTACTGGGCGGGCTCGGCGAAGCACCTGACCTACCACGTCCGCTGCAAGGTGGTCACGGTCCACGACCACTTCCACCTCTCGCAGGCCGTGGTGAAGATGAAGCGCACCGCGCCGCGCTAAGCGGCGGACCGCGACGCCGCTAACAGCCCCCCACGCCGGCGACGTCGCGGTCCTGGACCACTCGGCCTGCCGAGTGGAAGCCGAATCCGGTGCAGAAGTAGAAGCTCAGGCGGTCTGCCCGGTTGAGCGTGACCGGCGACCACTTGCCGTCGCCGACCGGCTCGAGATACGTGAACTTCGTTGCCAACAAGCGGCCATCGGCGCTCGGGTCGTGCTTCAGGTACTTGTCGAGCCAGGCCTGCGTGTAGTGGCTGGCCACGTCCTGGCCGTAGCGGCTGGCCGGGAGCGCGTACGAGATGTCCGTGTACTCGAGATGCGTGGACGCGCGCGGGACGACGACCATCGAGTCGACTCCCGCCTTGCGCCAGCCGTCGAAGCCGGTCTTCTCCTCGCGCTGCGGATCCGGCCCCTGGCTCGGTGGGTGGGGCTGCGGCTGGATCGAGAAGGAGTCGCTCATCATCCAGTAGGGCTCCACGTTGAAGCCGTACTCCGACTGGACGCCGAGGCCCGGAACCACCGGCTTGACGTCTACGTTGAACATGTCGTTCTTCCCGGCCGTCAGCTTGTCGAGGGCGACGACGGCCTCCACGCGCTTGTCGATCCCCTGCATGTAGGACACGGCCGCGGCGCCGAGCGAGTGGCCGGTGATCGCTACCTTGCTCGTCCGGCCGGGCGTGACCGTTCGCGTGTCGGGGCGCCTGTCGATCAGCCGCCAGAGTGGGTTGAAGGCGTTGACGTCGGCCGAGCCGGCCGCCGGGTTCTTGTAGGGGCGGTCGGGCGTCGAGAGCAGCAAGTCGAGGGCGTCCTCGGTCCCGTAGACGAAGTTGGAGGTCTGCTGGAAGGGAACACCCGGGCAGCCGTTCTCCTCTAGCGGCGCGGGCTTCGCCGTCGGGTCGCACCAGGGGATGTCGGCCTGCGGCCCTTGGTGAGGAAGCGTCTCGCTG
>JBJMLJ010000009.1:0-4714 GCA_045805365.1 Thermoleophilaceae bacterium | reverse complement strand
GATGCCGAGCACCCCGCCGTCGACCTCTCGCAGCTCCTCGGCGCTTACCCGCCACTCCGCGAACTGCTCGTCGATGGCCTGCGACTACTCCGCGATCCCGCTGTGGCCTCGGTACGGCTCACCGCGGACGGAAGAGAGCGGCGACTCCAACTCGATGGCTGGATCGTGTAGCTCCGGGGGGAAGGGTGTGGTCGCCCCTGTTCCACCGCTCTGCGAGCAGTCTCACCACCTCCACCTGGTCCTGCGACATCGCCTACTCCTGCCGTCGGAGATCGGCGAACGCGCGATCGCGATCGTTGTACGAGGCGTATCTCGTCACTTTGCCGTGGCGAATGTGCAAGATCGCCGCCCCGTTTCGTTTCATCTGCCCAACATTCAGCCCGCTCGTCTTGCCTCGCCCGCTGAGGTGGTTGAGGACGAAGACATGCTCGTCATCGAGCTCGATGTACTCATCCGCCTCGATGCGAGCGTTCTCCCAAGGATTCAAGATGCCGTGCATGGTTTCTGCCATCGCGGCCCGCCCGCGGCAACTGCCGGGTTCGGGTCCATCGACGATCACGTACTCGATCTCGGGGTCGGCCCAGTCGAGCGAGCTGAAGTCGCCGCGGCTCCACGCGGTGTAGATCGAGCGCACGACCTCCACGTTCTCCTGCGACACTGACCGCCCAGTATCCCGCCGCCCTTCGGGCCGGGCAATAGTTGCCCGAATCCAACGGGACCCGGGCCGGCCGACCGCGGAAGCCTACCCGCCGCGATTGGCTCTCTAGTGCGGTAGACGCAGGTAACGAGCCGTCTAGCTCGGACCGCTTGCCATGCAGAAGGTCGTGGGTTCGAATCCCATCAGCCGCTTCATGCAGAGCCCGGCTCTGGACCGCCGGGCTTTCTCGTTTCTGACGGCTGCGCCTACTCCTGCAGCCCTACCGCTTCGAGGGCCTGTGCCTCGTCGTAGAACTCCTGGTAGCGGAGAATCTTGCCCGCGCGGAAGGTGAAGACCATGTGGTTGCGGGCACTGATCTCGGCTTCGCTGACGCGGCCGCGTCCGTGCTCCACTGCGACGACCAGCACCCGGTTGCCGTGGTCGCTGATGCGCTTGACCTCGTAGCCCCACTCGTCGAAGTTCTCGAGCCATCTCTCCCAGGACTCGCGAACGCCGTCGTGGCCCCGGTAGACACGACCGTCGGCTCGTTGCGGGTCTTCGTACCACTCGATCTCGGGATCGCAGGCCTGGGCGATCAACTCGGGCAGCGCCGAGAGCAATGCCTCCTTGTCCATGTCCGAGCCGGCTGCGAAGAGGCCCTTCACGAACTCGACGTTCTCCTGTGACATCGCCCGGCAGTATCGCGCCAGGGCTTCGGGCCGGGCATAGTTGCCCGAATCCAACCCAATCCAGCCGAATCCAACGGGACCCGGACCGGGCGAGCCGAGAGCCTTCCCGCCGCGACTTGGCTCTCTAGCGGGGTAGACGCGGGTCGCAAGCGGTCCAGCTGGTCTGCTTGCCATGCTCGTCGAGCCCGGCTCGGCCGGGCTTCCCTTCGGACGAGCGCCCTACTCCCGCAGCCCCACAGCTTCGAGGGCTTCGGCATGGCCGAAGAACCGCTGTTCCCGAATGATCTTCCCGTGCTCGTTGAAGGTCGCAATGGCGGCCAGGCTCTCGGTGACCGACGCGCCGCTGGCTTGCCCGCGTGCAGTCATCTCCAGGAGCACGACGAACCGGTCTCCAAGATCGATCAACTCCCCGGGCTCGTACCGGAACTCGGCCCAGTCGCTGAGCCAGTCGCGTTGGAACGTCTGGAAGCCCTCGTAGCCGCGATAGGTCGGCTGAAACCCGAGCTGGCCTTGGTCGCCGGGCGACGGCGCCTGTTGGAACTCCACATCTGGGTGATAAGCCAGGAGGACCACGTCGAGGTCTTCCCGGTTAAGGGCCTCCAACATGCCCTGCGCCCCTCGCACCATCAACGCCTGCCGCAGGCGGGACGCGGGCGGAAGCCGCGCCATGAACCGGAGCCACAGGTTGCCGAACCAGGGGAATCGCAGGGCGATCCGCTGCTCGAGCGTCCTACCGGACCGCTCTCGCAACGTCAGCTTCCGCCGCACAACCTCGACGTTCTCCTGCGACATCGCCCGGCCAGTATCCCGCCAGGGCTTCGGGCCGGCCAACTACTCCGACAGCCCTGCCGCGCGCAATGCCTCGGCGTGATCGAGATAGCCACGGATGCGCGAGATCGTCCCGCCGCGAAAATCGAAGACCATCCCCAGCGACGAATCGACCGGAACTCCACTGCCCTTACCGCGTCCCTGCAGTCTCCCGAGCATGACTACGAGGTCGCCGAGATCACGAAATTCGTCACGAAGAACCTGGAACTCCTCCCAGGCGTTCTTGAGATTTCCGAAGTACGTGTCGATGCCCTCACGTCCCCGGTAGGTCTGGCCCTCGATAGCCACCATCGACGGGGACCACTCGAAGTCCGGCGTCGTGAACGCTGCGAAGGCCTCGACGTTCCTCTCGTTGAAGGCATCTATCGCCTGCGTGGCGACGTCCACGTTCGCCCGCGACACCACCTACTCCCGCAGCCCCACGGCTTCTAGGGCGGCTTCGGTGCCTCCGTACATCTCGACCTTGGCGAGCTTCCCGTCGCGCACGGTCCAGACGGCTGCATCGACGCTGACTCCTTGGAGCTCCAGTTCGGTGACGGCCGAGCGGCCACGGAAGCGAACCAGAGCCACGACCCGGTCGCCGGCGTCGATCAGATCCTGGACCTCCGCTCGAAGCTCCTTCCAGGACTCCATGAAGTCTTCGAGGCCTCGCTGGACCTCCGCCTTGGACCGCCAGGTGTCGCTCTCGGGGAGGTTCGGAGGCATCTGCCACTCCATCTCCGGAGACAGCAGCTCCGACGCGGCGTCGAAGTTACCCGCGTTCCACGCCTCATAGGCGCGGCGTACCAGCTCCACGTTCTCCTGCGACATCGCGCGCCCAGTATCCCGCCGGCCCGGGAGTCGCGCTCGCCTTCCGCCGACCTCGCCCTACTGGCCGCCGAGGTTCAGGCCGCTCAGCTTCCAGTCGCCGTGCTCCTTGACGAGGCCGACCGGGCTGGAGCGGCCGGCGAGGCTCACCTTCGCGCTCGCCTTGTCGCCCTTGACCTTGACGTCGCTGACCTTGACGTTCTTGGCCTGCTGGATGGCGCTGCCGCCGTAGCTCAGGATCAGGCCAAAGGCCTGGGCGCAGGTCTGCTCCTTCGTGCCGCTCCGGCGTAGGGCGTTCGTGATGCTGGCCTGGCCGGCGGCGGAGATCGAGTCGCAGGCCTTCTTCGAGTCCTTGTCGGCCAGCGCCTTGTAGAAGCCGGCGACCGTCTGCTGGACATCCTTCTCGTCGCCGGAGTTGCTGCCGCAGGCCGCGACGGCGAGCGCAGCGAGAACGGCCACGGCCAGGAAGCGTGGGCGGGACATGGGGCGCCGGAGGATAGAGGCGGCCGGAGTCAGCCGCCCAGAGCCTCGTCCAGTGCCTCGTTGACCAGCTCGTCGGCCCGGACGTTGCCCTCCCGGCGTACGCTGCGGACGGACCAGCGGTCGAACTCCCGCAGCGCTCGCATCGCGTCCAGGAAGAGGGGCTTCAGGCCGGCGTTCTTGACCTTGTACTCGCCGCCGATCTGGCGGGCCACCAGCTCCGAGTCGTTCACGACCTCCACCTCGCGGGCCTCCAGCTCACGCGCGAGCTCCAGCCCCAGCAGCAGGGCCCGGTACTCGGCGACGTTGTTGGTCGCTTCGCCGAGGAACTGGCTCCGCTCGCTGAGCTCGTCCCCCTCCGGGGTGGTGGCCACGGCGGCCGCGGCGGCGGGACCCGGGTTGCCGCGCGCCCCGCCGTCGACGTGGACGACGACCTTCTCCACCGGGCGGGCGGCGCTAGCCGCGGGGCGGCGGGTCGATCGGCGGGAAGCTGCCCTTTGGCCGCTGGCGGCGGCGGTCGGTGTAGGCGGGGTGGTCGCCGGGAGCGCCGCCCTGGCCGCGGCGGTCGATGATGACCTCCACGTTGGGGTCGTCCTTGTAGTAGTCGGCGAGCCGGTCGTAGAGCTCGTCCGCGAGAGCCTGGGGAACGACGCAGTAGATCATTCGTCGGGAGACCCTACCCCGGCCACTACCCGACCGTCGGAATCCATCGTGGCGTTCCACTCGCGGAGCTCCTCGTCGATCTCCTCGATCTCCTCCCCCTTCTCGAGCATCGCCACCGGATCCATCTCGTCGCCGAGGTCGATCCTGAATCGGTACCAGGACAGCTCCCAGGCCACCACCAGCGTGACCGCGCTCTGCTGGTCGAGGTCCGGGAGGGCCGTCATCCAGGGCGGACCGAGGGTCCTGGCCAGCCCCACGACTGTGCGCTGGTGCTCCGAGCCGTTGAAGAGGTCGAGCGCCCGCTCGACCTTCACCTGGGCGGTGGTCGGCACGGCGCGCACGTGGCGCGGGTCCCTGGGCAGGGAGCGCGGCGGAGGCGGCGGCGGCGGCTGGGGGGCCTCCTCCGGCTCCTCGGCCGGCTCGCCGTTGTCGGCGAAGTACGGCTCCTCCGGCTCCGGCGGCTGCTCGGCGACCGGCTCCGGCTCACGCCGGCGGCGGAGGCGGCCGAGAAGCGATCCCCGCGGCTCCGCCCGCGGGACCCGGCTCGGGGTCTCCCCCGCGGCCGACTCCCGGATCCAGCCGTGGTGCTCGGCCCTCGAGAAGCACAGCT
>JBJMLJ010000008.1:0-10565 GCA_045805365.1 Thermoleophilaceae bacterium | reverse complement strand
CGCCGTGCGGCACCTTGAGTGAGGTGTCGCGGACCTCGCGCGCCTTCTCCTTGAAGATCGCGCGGATCAGCTTCTCCTCGGCCGTCAGCTCGGTCTCGCCCTTGGGCGTGACCTTGCCGACCAGCAGGTCGCCGGAGCCGACCTCGGCCCCGATGCGGACGATGCCGCGGTCGTCGAGGTTGCGCAGCGACTCCTCCGAGCGGTTGGGGATGTCGCGCGTGATCTCCTCGTCGCCCAGCTTGGTGGTGCGGGCATCGACCTCGTACTCCTCGATGTGGATCGAGGAGAGCTCGTCGTCCTTGACGAGGCGCTCGGAGATGATGATCGCGTCCTCGAAGTTGTAGCCCTCCCAGGACATGAAGGCGACCAGCACGTTCTTGCCGAGCGCCAGCTCGCCGCCGCTCGTCGAGGAGCCGTCGGCGAGCAGGTCGCCCTGCTTGACCTTGTCGCCGAGCGCGACGCGCGGCTTCTGGTGGATGATCGTGCCCTGGTTCGAGCGCATGAACTTCTCGAGCGGGTACTCGGTCTTGCCGACCGTGATCCGCTTGGCGTCGACGTAGGTGACCTCGCCGGCGTCGTCGGCCAGCACCACGTCACCGGTGTCGATCGCGGCGCGGCGCTCCATGCCGGTGCCCACCAGGGGCGGGTCGGTCTTGAGGAGCGGCACGGCCTGGCGCTGCATGTTCGAGCCCATGAGCGCCCGGTTGGCGTCGTCGTGCTCGAGGAACGGGATCAGCGTGGTGGCCACCGACCAGATCTGGTTCGGTGACACGTCCATCAGGTCCACTTCCTTCGGCGCCGCCAGCGTCAGCTCGCCCTCGCGCGTACGGCACTCCACGTAGGGGCCCTTCAGCTTGCTGCTCTTCTCGTCGATCTCGGCGTTGGCCTGAGCGATGACGAGGTCCTCCTCCTGGGTGGCGTCGAGGTGGACGATGTCGTCGCTGACGACGCCCTCCTTGACCACGCGGTAGGGGGTCGTCACGAAGCCGTGCTCGGAGACCTCGGCGTAGCTCGAGAGCGAGCCCATCAGGCCGATGTTCGGCCCCTCCGGGGTCTCGATCGGGCACATGCGGCCGTAGTGGGTGGGGTGCACGTCGCGCACCTCGATGGGCGCGCGCTCGCGCGTGAGCCCGCCGGCGCCGAGGGCGCTCAGGCGGCGGCGGTGGGTCAGGCCCGCCAGCGAGTTGGTCTGGTCCATGAACTGGCTGAGCTGCGAGCTGCCGAAGAACTCCTTCAGCGCCGCGACCACCGGGCGGATGTTGATGATCGTCTGCGGGGTGATCGTGTCCGCGTCCTCGGTCGTCAGGCGCTCGCGGACCACGCGCTCCATCCGGTAGAGACCGATGCGGAAGGCCTCCTGGATGAGCTCGCCGACCGTGCGCAGGCGGCGGTTGCCGAAGTGCTCGTACTCGTCGAGGCGGTCGTCGACGGCCTCGCGCGGCAGCGACTGCGCCTCGAGGGCGAAGTCCTTGATCGGCTCCTCCTCGGAGTCGTAGTAGCCGGCCTCCGGGATGCCCAGGTCCTTGGGCAGCGAGACGAGCTCCTTGATCAGCTCGATCATGTCGCGCGGAGTGAGGACGCGCGTGTCGAGGTCCTCGTCGATGTTGAGCCGTGAGTTGAGCTTGTAGCGGCCGACCCGCGTCAGGTCGTAGCGCTTGGGATCGAAGAAGAGCTGGTTGAGCAGGCTCTTGGCGGCGTCGATCGAGGGCGGCTCGCCCGGGCGCTGCTTCTTGAACAGCTCGATCAGGGCGCCGTCCTCGGACTTGGTGACCTCCGTGTCCGCCTCGAGCGTCAGGCGGAGGTAGAGGGAGTCGCCGAAGAGCTTCAGGATCTCCTCGTCCGAGCCGGTCCAGGTCTCCGGCACCGCCTTCTTCTCGCGCAGCACCTCGCCCATGGCGCGGAGCAGCACGGTGACCGGCAGCTTGCGCTTGCGGTCGATGCGGACGTAGACGCGGCCCTTCTTGTCGATCTCGAGCTCGAGCCAGGAGCCGCGGGCCGGCATCAGGTTGGCGATGAAGACCTGCTTCTCGCGGTCCTTGGGCTCCATCACGTAGGCGCCCGGGGAGCGCACGAGCTGCGTGACGACGACCCGCTCGGTGCCGTTGATGATGAACGTCCCCCAGTCCGTCATCCAGGGGAAGTCGCCCATGAAGACCGACTGCTCGCGGATCTCGCCCGTCTCGCGGTTCTGGAACGCGACCTTGACGGTCAGCGGGCGCGCATAGGTGAGGTCCTTCTCCCGGCACTCCGAGATCGGAGCAACGGGATCGTCGAAGCTGATGTCCTCGAAGACGACGGCGAGGTTGCCGGTGTAGTCCTCGATCGGCGAGACGTCGTCGATGGTCTCGCGCAGGCCGCCCGACTTGATATCGACGAGCTTCTCGAACGAACGGCGCTGAATGTCTATTAGGTGGGGTACTTCTAGGACGTTCTCCAGACGGGAGAAGCTTCGGCGAGTGCGGGCAGCATCAGCGCGAGCCAGAACGGCGACTCCTTCGGGTCAGGGGTTCGGCGGGGAGGACGGAGGGGCGCAAAGCGCGACCCGCCAATATAGCAAACTGAAATCCGCCCCCACAAGGGGCGGTTGCCGGCCGCCTGCGCCATGGGGCGCGGCGTGTGGCGCGGCCATCACGGACCCCGTCCCGAGGCCCCGGATATGTGGCGGGGCGCTACCGAGGGACGGCTACGGCTATAGGCCGGGGAAAAGGCTACCGCCTTTTCAGGGAAATAGGGGCTAGGAGCCAGGAGCCAGCGCTCGCAGGGCCAGCAGGGTCATTGCGATGTCGTATGCCCTGCGGGGCAGCTTGACGCGGCGACGGGTCAGCGGCTGGAGCGGCGCCAGGCCGGTGCCCGTGGCGATGTCGCGGACGAAGTGGACGCAGGTGCCGGCGGCCAGGCCGAGCAGCAGCTCTCGCGCAGGTGGGCGCGTGAAGGCCGCGGCCGTCGCCACCCCGGCGGGGGTCAGCAGGGTGTGCGCCGCCGGCCGCGGGTCGCTCTTGCCGAGCTTGTGCCGGCGCGGGATCAGCGGGAGATGGTCCGTGTCGACGGCCACCGCGCCGGCCGCGTAGCCCGCGCTCCAGGCCGGCCCGCCTCCGGGCAGGTTGGCGAGCACGAGCACCGCCGTGGCGAGGTGGGCGGGCTCGTCGGCCATCCCGGCCACGAGCCAGGGGAGGTCCAGCCGGTCGAGCGCAAGGTCGGCGGCATAGACGGTGGCGAGCGCGGCGGCGATGACGCCGGGCCGCCTCGACCACCGGGACGGCGGTGCCTCCGCCGCCCCGGCTGTGACTTCCGCGTCTACTTGAGCTCGACGCTCGCGCCGGCCTCTTCGAGCTCTCCCTTGAGCTTCTCGGCCTCGTCGCGCTCGATGCCCTCCTTGACCGGCTTGGGGGCCTCGTCGACCAGCGCCTTGGCCTCCTTCAGGCCGAGGCCGGTGGCCGCGCGGACGACCTTGATGGTCTGGATCTTCTTGTCGCCGGCTCCGGTGAGGACGACATCGACCGTGGTCGACTCCTCCTCCGTCGCCGCGCCGTCGCCGCCGGCGGCTCCGGCGGGAGCCGCGGCCGCGACCGCGGTCGCGGAGACGCCGAACTCCTCCTCGAGCGCCTTGATCAGCTCTGACAGCTCGAGCACCGACATCTTCTTGATCTCTTCGATCAGCTCTGTGGCTGTAGCCATTTCTAGCCCTCCTTCTCTTCTGTCTCGCCCTCGGAGGGCGCTTCAGCTTCGTCTTCCTGCTCAGTTTCCGAGGCCGGCTCCTCGGCCTCCGTCGAGGGCTCGCCGCCCTCGCCCTCCTCGCCCGCGGAGTCCTCGGCCTCCTTGGCCGCCTCCTCCTGCTGGGCGTCCTGGTCGGCCTCCGCCGGCGCCTCTTCCGGCGCCGCCTCCTCCTCCTGGCCGACGAGGCCCTGGTCCACCATCTGCTGGAGCTGGCTCGCGAACCCGGCGATCAGCTGGTTGAGCCCCCGGACGAGGCCCGTGATCGGCGACGCGATCACGCCGACCAGCTGGCCGTGGAGCACGTCGCGCGCCGGCAGCTTGGCCAGGTCGAGCAGCTGCTCGACGCTGAGTACCTCGCCGCCCATCCGCCCGCCCTTGAAGGCCAGCATGTCGTGCTCCCGGCGGAAGCGGTCGAGCGCCTTGGCCGCCAGGGCCACGTCGCCGCTCTCCGGTGCCACGAAGGTGAAGGCCGTCGGGCCCTCGAGCAGCCCCTTCAGGTCGTCCGCGCCGGCCTGGTCGGCCGCCCGGATCGTCAGCGTGTTCTTGACCACCCGGAAGCGGGCGCCCGCCTCGTTCAGCCTCTCGCGCAGCTCGGCCGCCTGGGGGACGCTGATGCCGCGGTAGTCGACGGCGAAGACCGCCTCCGACTCCTTGATCTGCGTCGCCACTTCCTCGACGACGGCTGCTTTCTGTTCCTTGTTCATCGCTTTCTCTTTATCTACCTCCGCGGGGCGTCCCGCCCCGCGTTCTGATGGTCTCGTTCGACATCACGTCTCACATCCAAAAAGAGCCCGCACGCAGGCGGGCTCACGGACGAAGGCTGGCTTCGGCGGGCTCCGCCTGCCCCGGACTTCCGCCTTGCGGCCGCCGGGGGTCTCGGGCAGGTCGCTGTCTACGCCTCAGGCTACCTGGGCGGCCTCCTCGACGATGTTGCGGGTGCGGCCGGGGTCAACGCGGACGCCGGGTCCCATGCTCGTCGTCAGGGTGATCGTGCGGAGGTAGCGGCCCTTGGCCGCGGCCGGGCGGGCGCGAACGATCTCGTCGATCAGGGCCGCGTAGTTCTCGAGCAGGGCCCGCTCCTCGAACTCGATCTTGCCGATCGGCAGGTGGACGATCGCCATGCGGTCGGTCCGGTACTCGACCTTGCCCGCCTTCGACTCGGACACCGCCTTGGCGATGTCCTGGGTCACGGTCCCGACCTTGGGGTTCGGCATCTTGCCCTGCGGGCCCAGGATCCGCCCGAGCTTGCCGACCACCGACATCAGGTCCGGCGTCGCAATCGCCACGTCGAAGTCGGTGAAGCCCTCCTCGACCTTCTTGGCCAGGTCCTCGTCGCCGACCTGGTCGGCGCCGGCCTCCTCGGCCTCGCGCGCCTTGTCGCCCTTGGCGAAGACGACGACCGTCATCTCCTTGCCCAGGCCGTGCGGCAGCGCGATCGTGCCGCGCAGCTGCTCCTCGGCGTGGCGGACGTTGAGCCCGGTGCGGATGTGGCACTCCACGGTCTCGTTGAACTTCGCCTTGGGGAAGCTCTTGATCAGCTGGACGGCCTCGGCCGGCGGGTAGTGGTTCTCGCGGTCGACCAGCTCGTAGCCCTGGCGGTAGCGCTTTCCGTGCTTGGGCATCGCTAGTTGACCTCGACTCCCATCGAGCGGGCGGTGCCCTCGATGATCCTGGCCGCCTGCTCGACGTCGTGGGCGTTCAGGTCGGGCATCTTCCTCTCGGCGATCTGGCGGACCTGGTCCTTGGTGATCGCCCCGACCTTCTCGCGGTTCGGCTCGCCGGAGCCCTTCTCGATCCCGGCTGCCTCCTTGATCAGGACCGCGGCCGGCGGCGTCTTCGTGATGAAGGTGAAGGAGCGGTCCTCGAAGACCGTGATCTCGACCGGGATGATCGTGCCGGCGTCCTGCTGGGTCTGGGCGTTGAACGCCTTGCAGAACTCCATGATGTTCACGCCGTGCTGGCCGAGCGCAGGGCCGACCGGCGGCGCGGGATTCGCCGCGCCCGCGGGCACCTGGAGCTTGATGAGTGTCAGGACCTTCTTGGCCATCAGATCTTCTTGACCTGGTCGAAGCCGACCTCGACCGGGGTCTCCCTACCGAAGATAGACACGAGCACCTTGAGCTTGGCGGCGTCGTCGTTGATCTCGGAGATCTCGCCGGAGAAGTCGGACAGCGGGCCGGAGACGACCTTGACGGACTCGCCGATCGAGAACTGCGCCCGCGTCCGCGGCCGCTCGGCGGCCTCGCGGTGGAGCAGGCGATCGACCTCGACCTGGTTCAGCGGCACCGGCTTGTTGGAGGCGCCGACGAACCCGGTCACCCCGGGGGTGTTCTTGACGAGCTGCCACGAGTCGTCGGTGAGGTTCATGTTCACCAGCAGGTAGCCCGGCATCGTGCGGGTCTCCTTCTGGATCTTCTGACCGTCCTTCATCTCCTGCACCTGCTCGGTGGGGATGACGATCTGGCGGATGTTGTTCTCCTGGCCGAGCGAGACACGGCGGTGCTCAAGGTTCTGCTTGACCTTGTTCTCGTGACCGGAGTAGGTGTTGACTGCGTACCAGCGGAACATTGGCTCAGGGGGTAGGGGCCTTCAGAGGATCGCGTTGATGAGCTTGGAGAAGATCGCGTCCAGCACGCCGAGGTAGCCGCCGGCGATGAGGACGAAGCCGAGCACGACGCCCGTCAGCGTGGTCAGTGCCTGTCGGTTCGGCCACTCGACCCGCTGCAGCTCGGCCCAGACTGCGATGAGGAACTGTACGACACGCGGTCTATCGCGAGCGCCCGCCCGCTCCGAGGCCTGGGATCCGCGTCGGCCGCGGGGCGCGTAGCCCGCCTCTTCCTCGGCTTCCTCCTCGGCCTCGATCTCGTCCGGCTCGAGGTGCTCGTCCTCGTCGCCGAGGTCGGGCTCGTCCTCGAGGACGGTGTCGGAGCGGCCCTCGTCCACAGGGGGAGCGCCGGCGATGAGGTTGGGATCCATCTCCGGGACGACGCCCGGCACCGGCGGACCGTCACCGGTCGGCTCGGGCGCGATCTCGGGCTCGCCGTCGCGCTCGGCGGGCTTCGCGACGGGCTTCTCCGCGAGCCTGCGAGCACGGCGCTCGGCCTGCCGCTGCTTGGCGCGTTGGCGGTTGCGGGCCACTGCCTCGGTCCCTTAACCCCTTCTCGCGCGCGCGAGGAAGGAGGCACCCATCAGCGCGTCTCCTTGTGCGGCGTGTGCCGCCCACACCAGCGGCAGTACTTGCGCAGCTCGATCCGATCCGGATCGTTGCGCCGGGACTTCTCCGTCTGGTAGTTGCGCCGCTTGCACTCCTCGCACGCGAGGGTGACGGCGATTCTCACGTCTCCGCGGGCCATGGCTCCTGAAATAGCTGGGGACTGACGCCCGAAAAAGCCCCTCTCCGGGGGCCGCTTCGGAGTCTAGCGCGGGCTTCGGGACCTTCGCCGTTCGTCGAGCGAGTCGAGCACCTCTGCATCGGTCCGGGTGTCGAATTTCCGCGCGAAGTCGCATCCGCTCTCGAGCAGGCGATCGAGGTCGGCGCTCGTCAGGGTCATCGGGTGCGGCGCGTCAAGCCGCTCGAAGGAGACGAACCGCCTGTTGTCACGCGCGACCCTGAGCGACTTGTCGTTGAGCAGCACGGTGGCGAAGAAGGACTCGCTGGGGATCGCCACTCGGCGGTAGTAGCGCATGAGGCGCCGCCGGTCGCGGGCGGCGGCGAGCACCGCCTTGAGGGCCTGGCGGCTCAGGGTCAGCCAGTCCGAGGAGACGAAGCAGCGGAACTCGTCGCCGAAGGGGAGCCTGGCCCGCCGTATGCCGAGCTGCGCGGACAACTCCCCGGGGGACTCGCGCAGGTAGGCAAACGGGCGGGTCGGCCTTGGCAGGTGCGGCATCGCCGCCGGCGCCGCGTAGTGGCGATAGGCGTAGCGGAGGAAGAACTCCTCGTACGGCGGGTCCGGCCGACGGCTCGTGTCGAGTTCCCAGGCGTGCCCGAGCAGCGCGTCGTGCTCCTCCTCGGCCAGGCCGTCCTCGATCGCCGCCATCGGCCGCAGCGGATAGTCCTGGCCGGAGAGGACCAGCAACCAGTCGGGGTCGAGCCGCTCCGCCGCATGCTCCAGCGCCGCCAGCAGCATCAGCAATTGCGTCCAGCGGCCCCAGCCGAAGTCGATCCCGTCGTGCAGCGCGTGGGCTCCGAGCTCCTCGAGCGCCGACTCGTCGAGCGGCTCGCGGTTCGGGTCGTGGCGGACCAGCACCTCGGCTCCCGACCCCTCCTTCAGGACGGACACGAGTCGGAGCAGCTGGTCCGTATTGCGATGCGAGACGACGACGTAGGCGATCCGCACGATCGGATGATGCACGACGTGCCCGGCCGGGTTACATTGGACCGGGATGTCGTCGGGGAACCTGGAGCACGTGAAGCAGGCGTGGAAGCAGCTGGAGCGTGAGGGTCACGCGACGGGAATGGACGCGCTCTTCGAACTCTGCCACCCGGAATGCGCGTTCCGCCCGGCGGCCAGCCGCGGCGAGGTTCTGCACGGCGTCGAGGCCGCCCGCCTCTTCTTTCGCGAGCAGCGAAACGCGGGCGCCGACATCAAGGTCTCGGCGTATAGCTTCCGCCAGAAGGGCGAGTCGGTAGAGGTCCTGGGATGGATCAGGCTGATGGGAGCGGATGGCGTGATGGCCGACTCCCAGGGCCGCTGGACCTACCGCTTCCGCGACGGCCAGATCGTCGAGGCGGACTACTCGCCGGCGACCGTCGCGGCCGCCTGAGCAGCCTCGCCGTGCGCGCCTAGAATGGCCTGACCACGCCGCCGTAGCTCAGTTGGTAGAGCACCTCCATGGTAAGGAGGGGGTCATCGGTTCGAGTCCGATCGGCGGCTCTTGGCGGACGTGGGTCAAGTGATCGAGGGGCCGAACGGACTCAGCCTCAGCATCGAGCGGCTCGACGACGAGGTGCTCGTCATGGAGGCCCGTTACCCCGGCGACGGCGCGCTTCCGCCGGAGCACTTCCACCCGAGCCAGGAGGAGCACTTCGAGGTGGCCGAGGGCGCCCTCCGGGCGGTCATCGCCGGCAGCGAGCACCGCTTCGGGCCGGGCGAGACCTTCGAGGTGCCGGCCGGCACGCCGCACCAGATGGCGGCCGAGACCCCCGCCCGCTTCCGCTGGGAGGTCCGCCCCGCGCTGCGCACCGCGGAGTTCTTCGAGCGGCTCTACAGCGGCGACCCGGGCCCGGATTTCCTAGAGGACTTCAGCGAAGAAGTGCGCTTCACCGGCGGCTAGCGCCGGCTCTGCGACAAACAGCGTCAAGACCGTGAACTCGGTCTGGCCTGGCGCGCCGCGGCACTTACCGTCGTCGCATCGAGCGACTGATCAATCGGCGGCAGCAGGGCGACCTGGGCGAGGCGTCCGCGATCGAGTGGCTGACCAGCGTCGGCGCGATCGTGCTCGTTCCCCTCGGTCACGTCTCTTCGCGCTCACGGGCGACGGGCGGAGATGGTTCATTCCGTCCACCGCGCTGGAAGCTCGGAACGCCATCTCCCTGGGTGGGCCCAAGTACGCCGAGTACGAGATCGAGCCCGGGCGTGCCATCGACCGTCTGGTCCATGGCGAACGGGCGACTCTAGAATCGGCAACCGCCTCGGGGGAGTATCCAAGAGGTCAAAGGACGGCGGCTGTAAACCGTCTGGCACTGCCTTCGCAGGTTCGACTCCTGCCTCCCCCATTCCGACCGCGGCCCGGCTTCCCGGCGTCGAAGTACGACCGGAAGCCCGGGCAGGCCGGTGAGTCGATGCTCAATCAGAAGCGCCGGCTGACGCTGCCCCGGCAAGCGTGCAACGAGGCAGGACTGGAGGACGGCGACCGGGTGCACGTTTGGAGCGACGGCGACGGCCGGCTTCTCCTCGAGCGGATCGACCCTCCTCCTGCGCGGGCCGCGACCTAGCTGTACGGTCGCGCCAACCCCACTCCCCGAGGAGGGATCCCATGAGACGCATCCTCGTCGGCGCGGTCTGCTTTGCGCTGCTCGTTGCCGTGGTGTTGCCGTTCTCGAGCGATGCCAAGCGGCGGGCCAAGCCCAAGCCGCGGCTCTCGCTCGCCACGTACGACGGCCCGGACATCGACGTGCCGCCCGCGAGCGTGACCGAGGTCGACGCCTACGTCCTGAAATGCCCGCGCGGCTGGCAGACGACCGGCTTCGGGGTGCTCAACGGCGCCACCGACGTGGTCTTCGCCGACCCCACGAACGATGGGCGCGGCTACAGCTTCGCCTTCGGCAACGCGAGCAGCACCAGCTCGTTCACTGCCTCGGCCAGCGTTCGCTGCGCCAAGGGCGGCAAGGGGCTGAAGGTCACGCGCGCGAGCGCGCACGGCAGCGAGCGAAAGGCTCGCCGGGACTGGCTGGCGGCGCAGCGCTAGGAGCCAGGAGCTAGGACGCGTCGCGCAGGCGCTGGGCCTCGGGCAGGCCCTCGAGCTTCTTGAGCGTGTTGTTCTCGATCTGGCGGATCCGCTCGCGCGTGACCCCGAAGGCGCGGCCGACTTCCTCGAGCGTCCGCGCCTGGTGGCCCTTGAGCCCGTAGCGCATCTCGATCACCTCGCGCTCGCGCTGGGGCAGCGCGTCCAGGGCGCGGCGGACGTTCTCGCGGCGCAGGTTCTCCGAGGCGAGCTCGAAGGGCGACTCGGCGGTCTCGTCCTCGACGAAGTCGCCGAGCTCGGAGTCCTCCTCCTCGCCGATCGGCTTCTCGAGCGAGACGGGCTGCAGCGCCATGCGCAGCAGCTCGCGCACCTCGCGCACGGAGGTCCCGACCTCCGCCGCGATCTCCTCCGGCGAAGGGTCCCGGCCGAGGCCCTGGACGAGCTGG
>JBJMLJ010000007.1:0-3695 GCA_045805365.1 Thermoleophilaceae bacterium | reverse complement strand
GGCCGGGGCCGTCCTCCTGGTCGCCGCCTTCGTGGGTGTCGTGATCGCCACCTCCGACTCCGGGAACGAGCTCGTGATCTACACGGCGCGCTCCCACTACGGCGAGGAGCAGCCGTTCAAGGACTTCGCCTCGAGGACGGGGCACAACCTGCGCCTGTTCGGTGGCGACGCCTCGGAGCTCTACGAGCGGCTGAAGAGCGAGGGGAGCCACACCAAGGCCGACGTGCTGATCACGGTCGACGCCGCGAACCTCTGGCGCGCCAAGCAGGCCGGGCGCCTCGAGCCGGTCCACTCCGCGGTCCTCGACCGCGAGGTGCCGCGCAACCTGCGCGATCCCGACGGCTACTGGTACGGCCTCACCCAGCGGGCCCGCACGATCATGCGCTCGACCAAGCGGGTCAAGCCCGGCGAGGTGACGACCTACGCCGGCCTCGGCGACCCGCGCTGGAAGGGCAAGCTCTGCCTCCGGTCGGGCACGAGCGAGTACAACACCGACTTCGTCGCCGACCGGATCGCCAAGTACGGGCGCGCCGCCACGGAGCGCCTGCTGCGCAGCTGGATGGCGAACGACCCGAAGGTGCTCGGCTCGGACACCGACGTGCTCGACGCGATCGCCGACGGCCGCTGCGACGTCGGCCTCACCAACTCCTACTACCTGGGCCGCAAGCTGGCGCAGGACCCGCACTACCCGGTCGCCCTCGTGTGGGCGGATCAGAAGGGCGCGGGCACGCACGTCAACCTGTCCGGCGTCGGTGTCGTCAAGGGCACCAACCAGCGCGCCGCGGCCATCGCGCTGATCGAGTTCCTCGACCGGCCGAGCCAGCAGCGGGTCTTCGTCGAGAACAACAAGGAGTTCCCGATCGACCCACAAGTGCCGCCGGCGCCCGAGATCTCCCGCTTCGGCCACTTCAAGGCCGATCCGATCGACGTCCGCCGGGCGGGTGAGCACCTGGAGGACGCCGTGCGGCTGATGAACGACGTGGGCTGGCAGTGAGAACGAGGCGGCTCGACGGCTGGGCGGTGGCGACCCTCGTGACCGCCTTCCTCGTGGCCGGACCGCTGCTCGGCCTCCCGCTCAGCTTCGTGGTCGGCAGCGGCCACAGCTTCACCCACTTCTCCGGCTTCCTGCCGGACGCGGTGCGCAACACGATCCTCCTGGTGCTCGGAGTGGGCACCGGCACGCTCGTCCTCGGGACCGGGCTGGCGCTGCTGGTCTCGTTCTGCGACTTCCCCGGCCGCTCCTGGATCGAGTGGGCGCTGGTGCTGCCGCTGGCGGTCCCCGGATACGTCTTCACCCTGTTCGCGCTCGGCACGCTGCCCGCCGGGGGGACCGCGATCCGCTCGCCGCTCGGCGCGATCGTGATCTTCACCCTCGTGCTCTATCCGTACGTCTACCTCCTCGGTAGGGCGGCCTTCCTGTCGCAGTCGCAGGCGCTGCTCGAGGCCGCCCGGGGGCTCGGGCTGTCGAGCGCGCGGGCGATCTTCAAGGTCGCCGTCCCGCTGGCGCGCCCGGCCATCCTCGGCGGGACGGCGCTCGCGCTGATGGAGGCGCTGGCGGACTTCGGCACGGTCAACCTGCTTGGCGTCCACACGTTCACCGACGCCATCTACCGCGTCTGGTTCATCGCCTTCGACCGCCAGGCCGCGATGCAGCTGGCGGCGCTGCTGGTCACGGTCACGCTCGCCCTGCTCGTGCTGGAGCGGCTGGCCCGCGGCCGCGCTCGCTACCACCAGCTAGCGGCGAAGGGCGACGCGATCTCGGCGATTCGCCTGAAGGGCGTCGGCGCCGTGGCGGCCACGCTGGGGCCGCTGGCACTCGTCGGAGCCGTGGTGGCAGCGCCTCTCGGTCAGCTGTCGGTCTGGGCGCTGCGCTCGATCAGGCACGGCTCCCTGGCGCCGGAGTTCGCCACCCAGGCGCGCAACAGCCTGCTGCTCGCCTTCATGAGCGCCTTCCTCGTGACCGGCGTGGCGCTGCTGCTCGCCTACGGCCTTCGCGGATCCCGCTCGCGGCTGACGGAGGCCGCCGTCCGCGTGGCGACGATCGGCTACGGCGTGCCGGGCTCGGTCGTGGCCGTTGCCGTGATCGTGCCGCTCGGCTGGCTCGACCACCGCATCGACGGCGGGTCGAGCTCGCTGTTCGGCTCCGACCCGGGCCTCGTCCTGACCGGGACGGTGATAGGGCTCTTCGTCGCCTACGTCGTCCGCTTCCTGGCGCTCGCCTTCCAGGCGGTGGACACGAGCCTCCTGCGAATCCCCGGCCACCTGGACGAGGCCGCGCAGGGGCTCGGGGCCGACCGGCTCGACGTGCTCGCGCGGATCCACGTGCCGCTCATGCGCGCCGGGCTCGCGACCGGCGCGCTGCTCGTGTTCACCGAGGTGATGAAGGAGCTGCCGGCGACGCTGCTGCTGCGCCCGCTCGGCGGCGATACGCTCGCCATCGCCGTATGGCAGGCCACGAGCGAGTCGCTGTTCCAGACCGCCGCGCTGCCGGCGCTCCTGATCGTCCTGGTCGGGTTGCTGCCGGTCGCGCTGATGATCCGCCTGTCCGGACGGCCCGCCGCGACCGTGCAGCCGCCGGAAGTGCCCGAGCCTCAGCCGCTGGCGGCAACAATATGAGCATGAGCGAGGTACGGCTCAGCGGCGTCTCCAAGTCCTTCGGCTCGACGCGGGCCGTCGACGGCGTGAGCCTCGAGGTCGCGAGCGGGGAGCTGGTCGCCGTGCTGGGCCCGTCCGGCTGCGGCAAGACGACCCTCCTGCGCCTGATCGCGGGTTTCGAGCGGCCCGACGCGGGCTCGCTGTCGGTCGGCGGCGTCGAGATGGCCGGCACGGGCAGCTTCGTCCCACCGGACAAGCGGAAGATCGGGATGGTCTTCCAGGACTACGCGCTCTTCCCGCACCTGACGGTCAAGGCGAACGTGGCCTTCGGCCTGGCGCGGCGCGCGGGCGACGAGCGCGACGCCCTCGCCCAGAGCACGCTCGAGCTGGTCGGCCTCCAGCACCGCGCCGGCCGCTACCCGCACGAGCTGTCGGGCGGCGAGCGCCAGCGCATCGCCCTCGCCCGGGCGCTGGCGCCGGAGCCGGACGTGGTCCTGCTCGACGAGCCCTTCTCGAACCTCGACGCCTCGCTCCGGGCCGGCCTGCGGCGCGAGGTCGAGCTGATCCTGAAAGACGCGGGCGCCACGGCGATCCTCGTGACGCACGACCAGGAGGAGGCCCTCTCGCTCGCGGACCGCTTGGCCGTGATGCGCCAGGGCCGGATCGTCCAGGTGGGCCAGCCCGAGGCGGTCTACGGCAGGCCGGCGAGCCGCTGGGCGGCGCAGTTCGTCGGCGAGGTCAACGTGCTGTCCGGCGTGGCCCGCGGGGGCGACGTGGAGACCGAGCTCGGCGTCTTCGACCTGCCCCAGCCCGCCAGCGGCTCCGTCCACGTGGCCGTGCGGCCAGAGCAGCTCGAGATCCGCACCGACGAGCAGGGCAACGCGGAGGTGCTCGAGCGCGAGTTCCGCGGCCACGACGTGCTCTACCGGCTGCGTCACGAGGGCGGCCGCACGGTCCTCGTGCAGCTCCCGTCGCTGGAGCTGCACGACGTCGGCGCCAGGGTCTTCGTGCGGCCGGCATCCGCCGCGGTAGCGCCGGTGGTCGACTGATGAAGCTCTACGTCTGCTGGGGGACCTTCCAGACGCCGCGTCCCGGCGGTC
>JBJMLJ010000006.1:0-3538 GCA_045805365.1 Thermoleophilaceae bacterium | reverse complement strand
TTGGGGGTCAGTCAGGGTAGCTCCGACTTGACGACTTTGGCCAAGCGATTTGCGATCGCGTCGCATTCATCGGCATCCGGGGCCTCGACCATCACCCGAACCAACGGTTCCGTGCCCGAGGGCCTTACGAGCACCCGCCCCCGCCCCGCGAGGGCATTGGACTCGCGCTCGACCGCGTCCCAGATCCCCTGCGCGCCCTCGAGCCCGTCCATCGAGGCGACCTCCACGTTGATCAGCCGCTGGGGCAGCCTCTCCATGGCGTCGCGCTCGGCCAGGTCGCGGCCGCTCAGCGCCTCCATCGTCAGGAGGGCGGATGCGGTGCCGTCGCCGGCCGGGACGAAGCCGGTGTCGATGATGTGCCCGGACTGCTCGCCGCCCAGCGCCCAGCCCCTGCGGAGCAGCTCGGCGAGGACGTGGCGGTCGCCGACGGGGGTAGTCGCGACCGCGATCCCGGCCGCGCCCATCGCCGTGTGGAAGCCGTAGTTGGTCATGACGGTGACCGCGACGCCGTCGCCCGGCAGGCGGCCCGCCCCGCGCAGGTGGAGCGCGGCCAGCGCCATCAGCTCGTCGCCGTCGACCACCTGGCCCGAGCGGTCGACCGCGAGGACCCTGTCGGCGTCGCCGTCGAAGGCGAAGCCGACGTGATAGCCGCCCTCGGCCACCCGCTCGGCGAGCGCCTCGACGTGGGTCGAGCCACAGCCCTCGTTGATGTTGCGGCCGTCGGGCTCGGCGGCGACCGTGTCGACCTCTGCGCCGAGGCGCCGGAAGATCTCGGGCGCCACCCGGTAGCTGGCGCCGTTCGCGCAGTCGAGCAGCACGCGCCGCCCCGACAGGTCGAGGTCCTTGAAGCGGAGCTCGAGCTCGCGGACGTAGTCGCCCCCGGCGCCGTGCAGCTCGCGGACGCGGCCGATGGGCCGGTCGGAGCCCGTCCCGAGCAGCTCCTCGATCCCCTCCTCCTGGGAGTCGTCGATCTTGGTCCCGTCGGGGCCGAAGAACTTGATCCCGTTGTCCCGGTATGGATTGTGCGAGGCCGATACGACCGCCGCCAGGTCCAACCCGTAGCGGCGGACCAGCAGGGAGGCCCCGGGCGTCGGAAGGACGCCGCCGAGCAGCGCGTGCCCTCCCGCGGCGGCCACGCCGGCGGCGACCGCGGCCTCCAGCATCTCGCCGGACTCGCGGGTGTCCCTGACGATCAGCACCTGCGGCGTCTCGGCCGGCGAGATCGCGGCGGCCGCCCGCCCCAGCTTGAGCGCCAGGTCGGCGCTGAGGAACTCGCCAGCGACGCCGCGCACCCCGTCGGTGCCGAACAGCCTCCGCGCCATGACCGGGCCTAGCGCTTGGAGAACTGTGGACGCTTGCGCGCCTTCTTGAGCCCGGCCTTCTTGCGCTCCTTGACCCGCGGGTCGCGGGTCAGGTAGCCGCGGCGCTTGAGCTCGATGCGCAGGTTGGGGTCGGCCTCGACGAGCGCACGGGCGATCCCGTGCCTGAGCGCGCCGGCCTGGGCGGCGACACCGCCGCCGTGAATTCGGGCGTTGACGTCCATCCGCGAGCCGTAGCCGGCCACCTCGAGCGGCTGCCGGGCCATCCGCTGGAGCTTGATCCGCGGGAAGAACTCGTCCAGATGGCGACCGTTGATCTGGTAGGTGCCGTCGCCGGGCTTGAGGATCACGCGGGCGACGGCGCTCTTGCGCTTGCCGGTGGCCGCGTAGCGGGCGTCGGCGGCCAGGTCCAGGGGCTCGCGGGCGACGGGCTCCGGCTCGCCGGGCTCCTCGGCCCCATCCTGCTGGGGCACAGCGACGGCCTCCTCGGCGGCCTCGGCGCCGGCGTACTCGGGGTACTCGGTCTCCTCGCGCTCCTCCTCGAGCACGAGGTCCGGCTCCAGGTGGAGGCCGGGGATGACCTCCTCTTCTCCGTCGTCGGACTTGCCGCGGCCGCGCTTGGGGCGGGGCGGCGCTTCCTCGGCGGGCGGCGCGGGCTCTGCGTCCGCCTCGGGCTCCGGGCTCTCGGCAGCGGGCTCCTCGGGCTCCGGGCTCTCCGCGCTGGGCTCCTCGGGCGCCGGGCTCTCGACAGCGGGCTCCTCGGGCGCCGGGCTCTCGGCAGCGGGCTCCTCGGGCGCCGGGCTCTCGGCAGCGGGCTCCTCGGGCGCCGGGGTCTCCGCGGCAGGCTCCTCCGGCTCCGGGCTCTCGGCGGCGGGCTCCGGAGCTTCCTCCTGCGGCTGCTCCGCCTCCGGCTCCTGCGGCTGCTCGGCTTCCTGCTGCTCCTCTTCGGGCTGCTGCGGCTCTTCGTCCTGGCGTTCTTCGTCGATCATCTGAGCTCCATTGGCTCCGGCTGCTGGGCGGCGTGCGGGTGGTCGGGCCCGGCGTACACCCTCAGCTTGCGCAGCTGGGCCCGGCCGAGCCTCGTCCTGGGGAGCATCCCCTTGACCGCCCGGCGCAACACCTCCTCGGGCCTCCGCTCGAGCATCTCGCCAAGCGTGCGGCTGCGCAGCCCGCCCGGGTAGCCGGAATGACGGTAGTAGCGCTTCTCCTCGCGCTTTTTTCCGCTGACCGCGACCTTCTCCGCGTTGACCACGATCACGAAGTCGCCGACGTCGCAGTGCGGCGTGAACTCGGGCTTGCGCTTGCCGCGCAGGACGTCGGCGATCTGGGTCGCCAGCCGGCCGAGCGTCTGGCCGCTCGCGTCGACGACGATCCAGTTGCGCTCGCGCGTAGCCGGGGTGGCGACATAGGTCTTCATAGCTAGGACGGCCGCCCACAAGCCGGCGGCCGATCGAACAGTGTGGCACACGCGAGGCGGGATCGGCGACCGCCGGCGGGCCTATACTCCCGCCGGAAATCGAGCCTGCCGAATCCCCGCGGCACCGCCGTGGCCGCCGGGGAACGGGGGACCCAGTCGGAGCGCCCCGGCGCTCCGAAGGGCGAATCGGAACGGAGCCACCGCTCCCGGCCGTAGCGCCGCTCTTTCGGCGCGAGCCCAAGGCGAGTAGTCGCCCGAGCTAACCCCGTAGGCCGGAGAAAGAGAGGCCGGAAGAGGTGTTCACCCGCTTCCATGCTGGGCGCTTCGGGGCAGCCATCGCGGTGACCGCCTGCGCGCTGGCCGGCACCGCCTACGCGGACAGCGGCGGCGGCGCGATGTACGTCGCCAAGCCGAAGATCAAGAAGGTCCAGTGCATTCGCCGCTGCGCGTCCCATCGCCGGGCGCGGGGCGGCAGCACGCTTCGCATCACCGGCACCGACCTCGGCTCGGTCCGCACGGTCACCTTCCACGGCACCTACGGCCGCGACGACGACGTGACGACCCGGGTCAGGAGCGGCAGCTCGGGGAAGCTGAACGTCCGGGTCCCGATGGGCGCCGTCAGCGGGCCGATCTCGGTCACGACGGCCAGCTCGGTCAGCTCCCGGCGCTCGCGCTCGATCGCCATCCTGCCGCCGCCCCCTCCCTCGCCCAACCCGACGCTCACCCCGGTCCCGGGCCCGCGCGACGCCGGCGCTCCGCGGCTCGAGACGGGCACCAGCCGAACCAAGGTCTTCGTCGACGC
>JBJMLJ010000005.1:0-2436 GCA_045805365.1 Thermoleophilaceae bacterium | reverse complement strand
TGGCCTCGGCCCCGAACAGGCCCACCCCCTGCGGCATGACGACGACCAGCGTCGCCCGCTTGGGCGGCAAGAAGGGGCGGATCTCGCCCGCCAGGAAGGTCGAGTAGCGGCCCGGCTCGCCGAACAGCGCGGGGATCCCGCCGAGGTCGCTGGCGGATGCGATCACAGCGACCTTGAACGGCTGCCCGCGCTTCCTCGCGGCCGCCAGCAGGCCGGTGAGCCGGCGGGCGCTCGCCGGCTGAGAGCCCGAGTAGGGGAGGTAGGCGTCGTGGCCGGGCAGGAAATCGCTCGGCGGATCGGCGTCGGCCAGCGCTGCGGAGGGCGCGCCGCAGGCGAGCGCAAGCGCCAGGCAGACCGAGCTCGAGGCGAGTGCCGGCCGGCGCATGCGGGCGAGGCTAGCTGGCGGTCCGACCCTCAGCTTCGCCCCACTTCCCTTCACTATGGTGTCCGGATGCGCACAGGCCCCTGGCGCGCAGCCCTTCCGCTCGCCTGTGCGGCGCTCGTTGCGGGGTGCGGCTCGAGCTCCAGCGGCGTCAAGGCGCCGACCATCGGCGCGGCCCGGACGTTCAAGCTGGCGGGCTTCCAGCCGACGAGCGAGGTGAAGCCGTCGGCGCCTTCCAAGGTCGCCTTCACCATCGAGGAGCCGTCCGGCAAGCCCCTCACCCGCTACAAGACCGGCTCCGGTCCGCACACGGGCGTACACCTGATCATCGTGCGCGACGACCTCTCGACGATCATCCACAAGCACCCGCCGGTGGCGACCAACGGAAGGATCGCGCAGGCCCTCTCGTTCGCCCAGCCCGGCCCCTACAAGGTGCTGGTCGACGCCTATCCGAACCTCTCCACCAACCAGCCGAACTTCCAGCTCTTCGGGAAGGTACGGGTGGCGGGCAGGTACAAGGCGCAGCCGCTGCCGCCCTTCAGCCGGACGGTGGACGTGGGCGGCTACCGCTTCACCATGCAGTCGACGCCGCACCTGAAGGCTCTCCAGGCCAGCTTCCTCACGATCACCGTGACCGATCCCCAGGGCCGCAAGGCCGACTTCACGCCCTGGTACGGGGCCTTGGCGCACGCGATCTTCTTCCGCTCGGGCACGCTCGACTACTTCCACACGCACGTCTGCGGCGCCGGCGCCACCAACTGCACCAGCGTGCTCGGCGGCGCGCGGGTGACAGGCCGCTCGTCGACGCCCGGCAAGCTCAAGGTGGGCGTCCTCCTCCCGGTCAAGGGCACCTGGCGCCTGTTCCTCCAGTGCAAGGTCCAGGGCCGCATCCTCACCGCTCCCTACACGCTCAAGGTCTCGTGAGGCGCCTCCTCCTCTGGCTGCCGGCGGTCGCCCTCGGCGAGCTGACGACGCGGGCGCTCGTCTACGGGCTCGCTCCGCCCACGGCCAACCTCGACCAGCTGAGCGGCGAGCTCGGCGGCCCAGGTCCGGTCCTGGTCGGCGCCGTGGCCATCACCCTCTCGCTCGTGCTCAGCGCCGGCGTCCTCGCGCTGGCGGCGATCGGCGCCCGCGAGCGCTGGGCCCTCAGCGACCCCGTCGCCGGGAGCGAGGGGCCGCGGCTTCCGCTTGCGCGAGTGGGTCGCCGCTGGGGCGTGCTCTGGCTGGTCGGCCTCCTCGTCTTCACTTGCATCGAGTCCTGCATCCACCTGCGCGCCGGCCTCGGCTTCCACGGGCTGCACTGCCTGACGGGCCCCGTGCACGTGAACGCGATCCCGGTGTCGGCCGCGGTGTCCCTGCTGGTCGCGGCCGCGGTGACCGCGGCCGGGCACCTGCTGCGCTGGATGCGGCGGGTCGTCGAGCGGCTGGTCGGCAGGCGCCCGCGCCGCCGGATCGCCCGGCGCGCCCTGCTACGGCCGCGTCCCTTCGAGCTTCCGTCACGCGCCGCCGTGCTCGCCGCGCTGCGGGCACGCCCGCCCCCCTTGGCTCTCGGCATCTAGCACCCGAACCAAGGAGGAATCTTGAAAGCACGCCTTGCCCGCCGCCGTGCGGGCTGCACCATCGCGGCGGTGCTCGCCATCAGCGGAGTGACCGCCGCATCCGCGGAGGCACACGCGATCATGAGCCCGGCCGTGGTCGAGAGCAAGAAGCTCCAGCAGTTCACGCTCTCGGTCCCGACCGAGAAGGAAAAGGCGAAAACGACCAAGGTGGAGCTCGACATCTCGCCGGGCTTCGCCGTCGACTCGTGGGAGCCGGAGCCCGGCTGGAAGCGGGCCGTCCAGGCGAAGGGGTCGGGCGAGGAGGCCGTCGTCCAGAAGGTCGTCTGGAGCGGGGGGAGCGTCCCGACCGAGGAGGACGCCGTCTTCCGCTTCAACGCCAGCGCGCCGAAGAACAAGACGTACAAGTTCACGGTGCGGCAGACCTACTCGGACGGGTCGGTCGTCGACTGGAACGGGCCGGAGAGCTCCGACACGCCCGCTCCGACCATCAAGGCG
>JBJMLJ010000004.1:0-9004 GCA_045805365.1 Thermoleophilaceae bacterium | reverse complement strand
GGGGGCCGCCACCGCGGCGCAACAGACGATCAGACCGAACATACGATCGTGTCCCCCGCCGTCGTGTTCGATAGAGAAGGGCGGAATTGCCAGCACGGCCGAGGTCGGTTAGATTACGGCGTCGCCCGGACCTGGCGATGAGCTCGATGGCCGAGCCGCCAGACGGCGTCGCGCACGCCGGTGCCTGGCAGGAGTCGTACACCGTCGCGAACCAGGGGAACAAGAAGGCCGGGCGGACGACCGTCAGGTTCTACCTCACCCGCATTCAGCGCAACCCCCGGCGCGGGGACTTCCGCCTCAAGGGCAACGTCGACAAGTTGAAGATCAGGAAGCTGGCCCCCGCCGACGAGCTGGCCCGCCGCGTCAAGGTGCGGGTGCCCAACAGGGTCCCCAACGGCAACTACTATCTCGCGGCGTGCGTCGACAAGCTGCACAAGGTGCATGAGACGGACGAGAACAACAACTGCCGGCTCACCGGGCAGGTCGTGGCGGTCGGCGCCGCCGTGACGGGACCGGACGTGAGCGGCGGCGGGAACAACAACACGTTCGTGGTCGCTCGTACCACGCTGCCCATCGGCAGCGCCACGGTCCAGGGTCCCCTCTCCAGCCCGGGCGACGACGAGAAGAGCAACCAGCGCAAGCAGCTCTTCAAGGTCGGGCCGATAACCGTCATCGCCGACTGCAAGAGGACGACCAACGGCGACCGCGCCAGCCCGGGAACGCCGTTCAGCAATCCGACCGACTTCGACGAGGACGGCGACGAGGGCAAGATCCTCGTCTATACGTCGTCGGGAACCGAGACGTTCAGCAGCCTCGGGGCCTCCTCGCGAAGGAACATCCCGCCGGGCGAGGGGTCGCCCGCGCCGAGCAACGACACGAACGGGCCTCCGGCGGTCGCTCAGGAGCACACCGGCGGCGAGGGCAAGCACATGGCCCTGGCGGTCGCCCGTGATCCGCAGCAGGCCTCGCCCGAGCAAGACTGGGTGACGGCCTTCAAGGCGTCCTCCATCTACGTCGCGACCAGCGGTGGGACGGAGTTCGCCTTCCACGCCTACGCCGGCATCGACGTCCTTGGCGTCGGCGACCGCTGCGTGTTCGGCGGAGTGGTTACGCTCATCCACAAGTGAGGTTCAGCTGGTAGTCATGCAGCGGGGATGGCGCCGGTTCCGGCGCCTCCCCGCGGCTGGCCAGGTGGGGATAGTCCTGGCCGTCGCAGGCGTCTACACGGCGCTTCTGCTCCTCGTGCTCGGCGGGGGGAGCGGTCAGACCAAGGTGCAGACCGTGGTCGTCAACGGCAAGCCCCGAAAGCTGACGCCGCTCGAGGCCAAGGTCCGCAAGCTCGTGACGGGCGCCAAGCTCTTCCAGCAGGAGGGCACCGACATCCCTGGGTTCCGGCGGCCCCAGGTCTACTCCGTCCGCTGCAAGAACGGCGACTGCACCGTGAGGTACGCCGTTGCCGTGCCCGGCCGTGGGCGGATCGTCTTCCAGCAGTTCGAGATGGTGCGCGCGGTCTTCGGCCACACGGACGTCTCAAAGCTCTCCATCCTGGTCACCCGATCGCTCCCGAGCGGGCCGAACGCCTCACCGCCCGCGGAGGAGGAGACTGCCCGCGGACTGGTGCTCCTGCAGACGGCCTGCGACAAGAGCAAGCAGCCGCACAACGCCGACTGGAACAGCCAGAAGGAGGCGCAGGCCATCTTGGAGCGCAGTTGCACGATCGGCGTCTACAACCCCCACGCCAACCAGCAGGCCACCGGTAATGGGCCCCCCGGGCAGTAGGTGACCGATGCGACGCCGCGCCACCGTCCTGCTCGTACCGCTCGCCGCCGCCTCTCTCCTGGCCGCCTGCTCCTCGTCCTCTCCCGACAAGTCGCATGACACGCGCGCCAAGGACTCCGCGCGGCCGGCGGCTCTCGTCCCGCCCCCGGCGGGGATAGCCGGTCCGCGGCGGGTCGATTCGTCTGGAGCCTTCGCCGCCAGGGCGGTGGAGAAGGTCTACGGCCGCTACGTCAAGCCCGGCCAGCGAGTCGTGATCGGCGCCGTGTGCGTGCGCGGCCGCTGTGTCGTCCGCTATCGCGCGGAGGCCCGCGGCGAGGGGCTTCTGCTCAGCAATCAGCAGCCGATCCTGCGAGCGCTGTTCGCCAGGCGCAGCGTGCTCACGGTGATCCTCTTCGTCCACCACTGGTCCACCGGCACGCCGACCAAGAACGAGGCACCGGTGTTCGCCACCACCGTCTGCCGGCGGCGGGAGCACCCGCACTTCGACTGGGCACACATCAGCTCGGGCGACATCGCCCGTGTCTGCCACTTCTCCCACGAGGCCGGCGGCCGGCTTCGCTCCCAGGTGAGGCGCGGTCTGCTCAGCAACGGGCAGGCGAGCCGGGGCGGGGGCGGAAACGGGAACGGCCAGGGGCAGGGCGCCGGCAACGGTCAGGGCGCCGGCAACGGCCAGGGCGGCGGCAACGGCCAGGGCGGCGGCAACCCGAACCAGTAGCGGCTACGCCTTGGCCAGCCGGTCGGCGAGCCGGTCCAGCCCGAACTCGCGGGCCGTCTGGGCGCCGCTCTCGTAGTCGGTGGCGCGGTCGCGCGGCGGCTTCACCTTGACCCGGCGCAGCGTGGCGATGTCCTTGAACGCGAGCAGCCGCTCCCTCTGCGACGCGAGCGGGGTGCCCTCGGGCGCCGCCTCCAGCGCGGCCTCGAGCGAGCCGTGCCGGCGCAGGATGTCGGCGGCGGTCTTCTCGCCCACGCCCTTGGCTCCCGGGATCCCGTCCGACGGGTCGCCTCGCAGCGCGATGAAGTCGGGCACGAGCGCCGGCGGTATGCCGTAGCGGCGCTCGACCTCGGCGGCGTCCACCAGCTGGGGACCCCCGCGGGCCGCCAGCAGCACGGTGACGTGGTCGTCGGCGCACTGGAACAGGTCGCGGTCGCCGGTGAAGATCAGGGTCCGGCCGCCCGCCGCGCTCTCCTTCTCCGCGTAGGAGCCGAGCAGGTCGTCCGCCTCCACGTCGTCCGCGACGGTCACCTCCCAGCCGAGGCCGCGGTAGAGGTCCGGTGCGCGGTCCCACTGCGCGGCCAGCTCCTTCGGCATCTCGGGGCGATGGGCGTGGTAGCCCTCGAAGAGCTCGAGCCGGTAGTCGGCGGCGTCGGGGCCGAAGCAGGCGACGATCGCCCGCGGCTCGTGCTCCTCGGCCACCGCGAGGATCGCGTTGACGCTGCCGAGCAGCGCGTTCACCGGCTTGCCGCCCTTGCCCTTGATGCTCGACGGCAGGGAGAAGAAGCCCCGGTAGAGGAAGAAGGGCG
The DNA here is from genome assembly GCA_045805365.1 of Thermoleophilaceae bacterium. Taxonomy (GTDB): domain Bacteria; phylum Actinomycetota; class Thermoleophilia; order Solirubrobacterales; family Thermoleophilaceae; genus DASXBA01. Next base: position 5,704 of record JBJMLJ010000004.1, on the reverse strand, counting down.
CGTCGACGACGACGAGGGGTGGCGGGTCGGCAGCGGGCATCGCGGGCTAGTATGTCCGTCCTCCGACGAAGGCAGGGGTGTCCTGACTCGAAGGCTTCTCACAGCGCTGGTCACGCTGACCGCCGCGCTCGTCATCGGCGCCGCGCCGGCCGTGGCAGTAGTGGGCGGCCGCGACGCGACGGCCGGCGAGTATCCGGCCATCGCCGAGATCACCTTCGGCGCCTTCGAGTGCACCGGCACGCTGATCGCCCCGAACTGGGTGCTGAGTGCCGGCCACTGCGGCTCGGTTACCGGGGCCGCGGTCGCCTCACCGGTGTCCTGGCCCACCCCGCTGATCGACGTCCGCATCGGCGGGCTTCACCCCGGTGAGGGCGAGAAGGTGCCCGTCAAGCGCGTCTATCTCAACTCCAAGTACCTGCTCACGAGCGGCTACGACATCTCGCTGCTGAACCTGTCGCGCTCGTCGACCAAGCCGCCCGTCAAGGTCGCGGGCGCGAGCGAGCGCTCCATCTGGGATCCGGGCGTGCTCGAGACGATCGTCGGCTGGGGCGCGACGCAGGAGGGCGGCGACCTGCCCGACACGCTCCAGGAGGCCCAGGTCCCGATCACCACCGACGCCTACTGCGGCGGCGCCTACTCCGACTTCGACGCCGCGACGATGGTCTGCGCCGGCTTCCCGCAGGGCGGAGTCGACACATGCCAGGGCGATTCCGGTGGGCCGATGTTCGGCCAGACGACGACCGGCGCCCTGAAGGTGGTCGGCTCGACGAGCTTCGGCGAGGGCTGCGCCCGCGCCGGCAAGCCGGGCGTCTACGCCCGCGTGGCCGACGCCACTCTGCGCGAGTGGATTCGCAGCCACGCCCCGGCGGGCGTGGACTAGCGCCGCGCGGAGGCCGTCGCCTCTACGTGGGATTAACCTCGCCGCGAACGGCGGCTGGGTAGTTGCGCAGTCACTGATCGGCTTAACCCCGGTATGCGTGAGTAGGACCGATCAGTGACCCTGCCGGCCTGGGCGAACGACCCAGTCCGGTCAGCCCGGGCGCGCTGTTAGGTTCGCCGCATGCAGCGCAGCGTCGTAGTGGCGCTCGGCGCCATGGCCGCGGCGGTGTTCGTGATCGCCAACGACGTGACCGCGCTCACCGTCGCCCTGCCGCAGATCGAGAAGGACCTCGACGCGGACATCAACACGGTGCAGTGGGTGATCAACGCCTACGCGCTCGTCTTCGGCGTACTGATCGTGACCGGCGGCAGGCTCGCGGACCTGTTCGGGCGCCGGCGGATCTTCTTCGTCGGCTCGGCGATCTTCGTCGCCTTCTCGCTGCTCGGCGCGCTCGCCCCCAGCGCGATCTGGCTGATCGCCTGCCGCGCCCTGATGGGGATCGGCGGCGCGATGATGTGGCCGGCCGTCCTCGGCATGACCTACGCCGCGCTGCCCGAGGACAAGGCCGGCCTGGCCGGCGGACTGATCATCGGGGCGGCGGGGTTCGGCAACGCCGCCGGGCCGCTGATCGGCGGCGCGATCACCGACTCGTTCGGCTGGCAGTGGGTGCTCGTGTTGAACCTGCCGGTGGCCGCGGTCGCCTGCGCGGCCACCTGGTACGCGATCCACCAGCCGACGGTGGAGGCGGAGGATCATCGGATCGACTACGCCGGGATCGCCTCGCTGACGTTCGGGCTCATAGCGCTGCTGCTCGCGCTCGACCAGGTTACCGACTGGGGGCTCGACGACCCGCGGGTCGTCGCGCTCTTCGCCACGTTCGTCGTGCTCATGACGACCTTCGTCACCATCGAGCGGCGCGGCCGCCCCGGGGCGCTGATCCCGGCCGACGTCATGCGCAACCGCGACTTCCGCTTCGTCTGCCTCGCGGTGCTGCTGATGTCGCCGACCTTCTTCGCGGCGCTCCTCTTCCTGCCGCAGTTCATGCAGAAGGTCCTCGGCTACGACCCACTCCAGGCGGGCGCCGCGCTGCTGCCGATGATGGGCACGTTCGCGCTCGTGTCGTTCGCGGCCGGGCCGCTCTACGGGCGACTCGGCGCAAAGCGGGTCGTGGCCTCGGGCGCTGCCTGCCTGGCCGTGGGCCCGTTCCTGATCTCGCTGATCGACAGCGGCTCCGGCTTCGGCTCGCTCGTGCCGGGCATGGTCGTGCTCGGCCTGGGCGTCGGCCTCTTCTACTCCTCGGTCACGACCGCGGGAGTGACCGCGCTCGATCCTTCCCGGGCGAGCCTCGCCGGCGGGATCGTCTACATGTTCCAGGTGGCGGGCGGCTCGGTCGGCCTCGGCTTGACGACGACGATCTTCACGACGGCCTCGATCGACAAGCTCCAGGGCGGGTCGGTCGACATCGACACCGCCAAGCGGGTGCTGGCCGGGACCGAGCCGGCGCAGAACCTGCCCGCCCAGGTGGAGCGCTTCGTCCGGGAGGCGTTCGCCGCCGGCATGCAGTGGTCGTTCCGCGTGGTGGCCCTGCTCGCCGTCGGCGGCTTCCTGGTCTCGCTGTTCTTCGTCGGCGGCGCGCTGCTCCGGGCAAGACGCCCGGCTACGGCTGAGGGCTGACCGCGACGCAGCCCTCGTCGTCGACGTCGAAGCGAAGCTCCGGCGCCCCGGCCTGGTCCATCGCCGCGCGCGTGCCCTCCGGCTCCGGCGAGTAGGCGAGCAGGAAGCCGCCACCCCCCGCGCCGACCAGCATCACGCCGCGGGCGCCGGCGTCCGTGGCCCGCCGGCGCAGCTCGTCGATCTCCGGCGGCACCGCCCCCGGCGCGCGGGCGCGCTTGACCTCCCACTGCTCGTCCATCAGGTCGCCGAGGCGCTCGAGCTCCCCGGACTCGAGGGCGGCGCAGGTCGCGCGCGCGAGCTCCTCGGTGCGCGCCAGGTTGCGCTCTACGTCCTCGTCCCCTGCCAGCGTGCGGCTGACCTGGTGCGAGAGGACGTCGGAGGCTGACCGCTCCCTGCCCGTGTAGAAGAGGAGGAAGTGGTCGCGGAGCGCGGCGCGGACGTCCGCGCTCAGCTCGAGCGGGCGCACGTCCACGCTGTCGTCCGGGTTGAAGGTGTAGGCGTGGACCCCGCCGTGGGCGGCCGCGTACTGGTCCTGCTTGCCGACGCTGCGCCCGAGCACGTCGATCTCGATCTCGCAGGCGGCCTCCGCCAGCTCGCGCGGGCTGGACCGCCTCTCGGCGGCCAGCTCGAGCGACTTGAGCACACAGACCGTGTAGGCGCCCGAGGACCCGAGCCCGGTGCCGGGCGGGACGTCCGACGCCGAGGCGAGCTCGAGCGGCCGCCCGTCCCAATGGCGCGAGAGGGCGGCGCGCAGGATCGGGTGGCGAATCTCCTCCGCGGTGTCGGCCTCCTCGTCCTCGAGGTGCTTGAGCACGAACGTCGGCCGGAACGCAAGGCTCGTGACCATGTGGACGTACTTGTCGATGGCCGCCGAGACGACGAAGCCGCCGCGGCGGCGGTAGTGGGAGGGTAGGTCGGTGCCGCCGCCGCCGAGCGCCACGCGCAGCGGCGCCCGGACGACGATTACGCTCACCCGGGAGCGAGCGTCAGGTGCACTCCGCCAAGCGCCACGTGCCCGCCGGCCTGGAAGGCCGCCTGGACCACGAACTCCACCGTGACGCCGCCCTCGGTTTGGAAAGGCCGACCCTCGTTCAGGGACGCCATGTCCACGTTGTCGCAGCCCGCCGTGGTGCGGCCCGACGGCACGGTAGTGCCGCCCCCGTTTGCTGCAGACTCGCCCGAACCCGTGCTGATCGAGTACGTCGAGATCGTCGCGTTCGTGGGCGTGCTGCAGACGCGGAGGGTGGTTATGAACAGCGGACGGCCGTTGCTTCTGGTCGGATACGAGAGCGGCAGCCTCATCGTCCCCGTTCCGATGGTGGGTCTCGTGAAGTCGGTCTGGCCGGTGAAGACGGTCCCCCCGCTGCCCCTCCAGCCGGACGGTTCCACCAGAAAGCCTACGCCGTCCGAGCGCCGAGCCAGCGCGGGCGAGTCGATCCCGTCGATCGTGCTCGCGTCGCCGGCCGTGTCCGAGCTGTCGGCGTGGGTCGCGTTGTCCGCCTCGGCGGCGTTGTCCGCATCCGCCGCGTTCGGGATCTTGCCCAGCCTCGACTCCGCGATCTCCGCCCCGGTGAGCGTGTTCTTCTTGACCTTGCCCCTGGTGATTGTCCGGTTCTTCAGCTTCTTGCCGGCGATCGACTTGTTCTTGATGTTCTTGCCGTTGATCTTGGCTGCGGCGTAGCCGGTCCCACCCAGGGCGATGAAGACGGCGATCGTGGCCATCACGTTCGCGTAGGTGAGGCGGTCACGAAGCTTGCGAGCCATGGCCGGCGCGAGCCTAACCGGACCGGAGCCGCACCGCCAGGCATTCTTTCGGCCGATGCGCCGCCGCCTCCGCGATCTCGGCTACGCGGTGGGCCGCTTCCCGCCCGGCCCCCTCAACGCCATCGTCGACGTGGCGGGCGTCCGCGTCGGGCACGAGACGCTCGCGGAGGGCGACGACGTCCGGACCGGTGTGACGGCCGTCCTGCCCCACGGCGGCAACCCTTACACCGAGAAGGTGCTGGCCGGCTGCCACGTCATGAACGGCTACGGCAAGACCGCGGGACTCAGCCAGATCGACGAGCTGGGGACGCTCGAGAGCCCGCTCCTCCTGACGAGCACCGTGTCGGTTGGGCCAGTCTGGGAGGGCGGGCTCCGCTGGCTGCTCGAGCTGAACCCCGAGGCGGCCGTTGACCGCGACACCGTGAACGTCGTGGTGGGGGAATGCTTCGACGGCTGGCTGAACGACTGCCGCGGCCTGCACGTGCGGGCGGAGCACGCGCTCGCGGCGATCGCGGCGGCCGAGGAGGGGGAGGCGTCCGAGGGCGCCGTCGGCGCCGGCACGGGCACGACCTGCTTTGGCTTCAAGTCCGGCGTGGGCGGCGCCTCGCGGATCGCGGCCGGGGGCGCGACGCTCGGCTGCCTCGTCGTCACGAACTACGGCGGCCGCCGCGACGCCCACCTGCTGCTCGGGCCCGGGGCGTCCGACGCCGCGACGCCCGCACCGCCGGCCCAGGGAGGCTCGGCGATCGTGGTGCTGGCCACCGACGCGCCGCTCTCCGAGCGCCAGCTGCGTCGCCTGGCCGCGCGCGGCGGGCTCGGCCTCGGCCGCGCCGGCAGCTTCGCCGCCAACGCGAGCGGCGAGTACGCGTTCGCCTTCTCGACGGCGCAGCGGCTTGCGCATCGCAGCAACGAGCCGTACGACGAGCTGCGCTTCCTGCGCGACGACTCGCGCGAGCTGCGCGAGCTGTTCGAGGCGGCGGTGGAGGTGACGGCCGAGGCGGTCTGGAACTCGCTCTGCTCGGCGGAGACCGGCGAAGGCCGCGACGGCCACCGGGCCGAGGCGCTGCCATACGAGCTGCTCGAGGCAGCGCCGGACCTGCGCCGCCTCTGAGAGCGTGAGATCCGCCGCTCGCCCGTGTCCCAGCGGGCGTGAGGCACTTATCGGTGGTCCTCGTCGTGAGTGCGGCGCTCGCTGCGCCGGCTCCGGCCGGCGCCTAGGCGATCGGCGGCCTGCCCGGGCCGGGCGCCAGGGTGACCTACCACGTGGTGCCCCGGAGCTACGCGGACGCCGTCCGCAGGCCCGCGCGCGTCTGGAACCGGGCGCACGTCGGCGTGAGCCTGCGCCGTGCGTCGAGCTCCCACGCCGACGTGATCGTCAGCGCCCGC
>JBJMLJ010000003.1:0-2524 GCA_045805365.1 Thermoleophilaceae bacterium | reverse complement strand
GGGCTGCTGACCCTGGCCTTCCCGCACGAGGAGAAGGTCCAGGACGTCAAGCTCATCGTGCTCGCGGTGGTCGCGGTGGCGATCGCGGTCGTCTTCTACAGCCAGGCCGATCGGGTGACCGACTGGCAGCTCCACGCCGCCCTCGCCTCCGGGACGGTGATCCTGACCTTCGCCAACCACTACACCGGCCCCACGGCGCTCTACCCGATCATCTACTCCTGGGTCGCGCTCTTCGCCTTCTACTTCTTCGACCTGCGCGTCGCCCTTGCCCAGGTGGCGTTCGTCGGCCTCGCCTACGGCGTGCTGCTGATCGTCGACAACCCCCCGAGCCCCGTGGTCCGCTGGCTGCTCGCCGTCGGCACGCCCACGGTCGCCGGTCTCCTGATCTCGAGCCTGCTGACCAGGGTGCGCGAGGAGACCGGCCGCGCCGCCACGCGCGAGCGGGCGCTCAAGGACAGCGAGGCGCGGACGCGCCTGATCCTCGACAGCGCCCCCGACGCCTTCGTCGCCTTCGACGGCAACGGCATCGTGCTCCGCTGGAACGACGCCGCCATGCGCATGTTCGGCTGGCCGACGCACGAGGCCATCGGCCGGCCGCTGCGCGAGCTGATCTTTCCCGAGGAGGAGAAGCCCAGGCACGACGAGCGCCGCCGCAGGCTCGTTCAGGGCGAGGAGACCGTCATGGTCATGACGATCGAGACCGCGTTCAGGCGCCGCGACGGCTCCACCTTCCCCGGCGAGGAGACGATCTCCCGGATCAGGGTCGGCGGCGATGTCGTCATCTCCGCCTTCGTGCGCGACACGAGCGAGCGCGAGCGCCGTCAGCAGGAGCGGGAGACCCTGCTCCGCGAGCAGGCCGCGCGGGCCGAGGCGGAGCGGGTCGCCGAGATGGTCAGCGGCATGCAGCTGCTGGTCGACGCGACGCTTCGGCACCAGTCGCTGCACGACATCCTGCCCGACCTGATGAACCGCGTTCGCGACGTCCTCCAGGCGGAGGCGGCGACGATCTTCCTGACGAACGAGGACTCCGAGAACCTGGTGGCGGCCGCGTCGAGCGTCGGCTCCGGCGGACGCGACCAGTCCGGAACGATCGCCTTCGGGGAGGGCTTCGCAGGGCGCATCGCGGCACAGCGGCGGCCCGAGCTGCTCCAGGACCCGGCGCCGGACGACCTCGCCGATCGAGGACTCGATGCGGCCGGGCTCCAGTCGCTGATCGGTGCGCCGCTGGAAGCGCGGGGGCGGCTCACCGGCGTGATTCAGGTGGGCTCCTCGAGCCGCCGCCTGACCGAGGAGGACCTCGGCCTCCTGCGGCTGGCGGCCGACCGGGTGGCCCTCGCGATCGACCACGTCCAGCTCTACGAGCGCGAGCACCGGATCGCCGAGACGCTCCAGCGCAGCCTGCTGCCCGAGCGCCTGCCGCAGCTGCCCGGCCTCGCCGTGGCGGCCCGGTACCGGCCCGCGGCGGCGGAGGCCGAGGTGGGCGGCGACTGGTACGACGTGGTCCCGATCCCGGGCGGCCGGGTCGGCCTCGTGATGGGCGACGTGGCGGGCAAGGGCCTCAGCGCCGCCTCGATGGTCGGACGGCTGCGGAGCGCGCTTCGCGCGTACGCCCTCGAGGGGCACGATCCCGCCACCGCCGTCGAGCAGCTCAACCGACTCGTCTGGACCGAGCTCGACGAAAGCCAGATGGCGACGCTGATCTACGTGATCATCGATCCGGCCGAGAGCACCGTCCGCTGGGTCAACGCCGGCCACATGCCGCTGCTGCTCGTCGTCGGCGATCGGCTGCCGCACTTCCTCGAGGGCGGTCGCTCGGTGCCGCTGGGGGTGCTGCCGTTCCCGAACTTCGAGGAGAGCACTGTGGAGGTCCGGCCGGGCGACACGATCCTGCTCTACACCGACGGGCTCGTCGAGCGCGTCGGCAGCCATATCGACGACGGGCTGGGCGACCTGGCGGAAGCCGTCCGCAACGCCCCCGCGAGCCCGGACGAGCTCTGCGACCACCTGCTCGCGGCTCTCGTGCCCGCCGCGGGCCTGCCCGACGACGTGGCGCTCCTGGCGCTTCAGAACACGCCGATCGAGAACCACTTCAGCGTCGAGCTGCCCACCGAGCCCGAGGCGCTCGCCTCGATGCGGTCGCTCCTCCGGCGCTGGCTCCGCCACATCGAGGGAACCGAGCAGGAGATCGCCGAGATCACCACGGCGTGCGGCGAGGCGGCCAACAATGCGATCGAGCACGCGGGCGCCGGCGGGGACACGCCGTTCGAGGTCGACGGCCGGCTCGAGGGGGACGAGGTGACGATCACCGTCCGCGACTTCGGCGCCTGGCGGCCGCCCCGGGAGGGCGATCACGGGCGCGGTCTGTCGCTGATGAAGGCGCTCATGGACTCGGTGGACGTGTCACCGAGCCCGGAGGGGACTACCGTGTTGCTCCGACGAGCCCTGAACGGCGACGGGGGGGAGGAGTCTTCTTGAACGATCTGGTCGACCTCGCTATCGAGGAGCGCGACGGCGGCGTGGTGCT
>JBJMLJ010000002.1:0-2013 GCA_045805365.1 Thermoleophilaceae bacterium | reverse complement strand
GCGATCGCCCGACGGATGCGCACGACGAGCCGCCCGTCGAGCCGTTCGCCGCGCCGAAGCACGACGAGCAGCACGATCCGGGAGCCGGCGGGCGAGTCGGGGACGACCTGCTCCACGGCCATGGCCTCGGCGACCTCGGGAACCGAATGCAGCGCGCGATACAGCTCGGCGGGCCCGACGCGGAAGCCGCCGACGTTGAGCACGCTGTCCGAGCGTCCGTGCATGCGGGCCTGCCCCGCCTCGTCGAACTCGATCAGGTCGCCGTGGGTCCAGACGCCGGGGTTCTGGGCGAAGTAGGTGTCGTGGAAGAGCTCTCCGTCGTCGCCGAGGAAGCCGAGTGGCCGGGACGGGAAGGGGTTGCGGCAGACGAGCTCGCCGACGCGGGACTCGGCCGGCAGCGCCTGCACGTCGAGCGCCAGGCTGCGGCACTGGATCCAGCCGCGCTGCACCGGCAGCTCGGGATTCCCGAGCACGAAGCAGCCGATGATGTCCGTGCCGCCGGAGATGGACTGAAGCGCGACCGGCCCTACGCTGTCGCTGACCCAGTCGTACTGCCAGTCCTGGAGGATCGACCCGGTGGACAGGACCGCGCGGAGCGCGCTCAGGCCGAGCTTGGCCCGCGGCGAGAAGCCGTTGTCCTCGCAGAGCTGGAGATAGGGCGGGCCCGTTCCGAAGACGCTCACGTCGTCCTCCGAGACCAGCCGCCAGAGCGTGTCCGGGCCCATGAGCGGGCCGTCGTAGAGGACGATCTCGCTTCCGCACGCGAGCGCCGAGAGCTGCCAGTTCCACATCATCCAGGCGGCGGAGGTATGGAAGAACAGCTTGTCCGCGGGACCGAGATCGACGTGAAGCCGGTGCTCCTTGACCTGCTCGAGCAGCGTCCCCCCGGCGCCGTGGACGATGCACTTCGGGCGTCCCGTCGTCCCCGATGAGAAGAGGATGAAGAGCGGGTGGTTGAAGGGGAAGCGCTCGAAGCTCGCCTCGCCGTCCGGCTCGGCGTCGGTCAGCGGTTCGACCGGAAGCTCGAGGCCCGTCGGCCGTGGCCCGTCGTCGAAGGCCAGGATCGCGGTGAGCGAGGGCAGCGACCGCGCCAGCTCGCCGATCCGCTTCGAGAGCTCGGTCGGGGCTGCCTCGTCCGCGAGATTGGCCATCAGGAGCTTCGGCGCGACCTGCTCGAAGCGGCTGAGAAGCGCCGGTACTCCCATCTCGGGCGCCGCGCTCGAGAACGTGGCTCCCACCGCCGCGGTCGCCAGAGCGCCGACCACGGCTTCGACGTTGTTGCCGGTGATCGCCGCGACGCGGTCCCCGGAGCCGACGCCGAGCCGCCGCAGCTGCTCGGCGGCGGCGAGCACACGCGAGCGAAGCTGTCGCCTTGTCAGGCGCTCGGGCGGCCGGCCGGCGTGGTGGGCCACGAGCGCGGGCCGCTCGCCGTCGGCAGGCGAGTCGATCCGCAGCAGGTTCTCGGCGTAGTTGAGGCGCAGGTCGGGGAAGAACGTCGCCTGCTCGCAGCGGTCGTCCGTGCAGACCCGCTGCGGCGATCCCTCGTACAGGAGCCCGGACCAGTTGAGGAAGAGCTCCCAGAAGCGCCGGTACTCAGCGACCGAGAATTCGTGGAACGCGGCGTGGCCGCCCAGCTGCCGGCCCTCCATCGCCTCGCAGAAGGACCTGAACTCGCCCATCTGCGAGGTAGCCGTGCGGGTGGGCGGGGAAGCGAGCGTCATGCCATCAGGTTCCAGCCGCTCTGACGGCTACGGCCCCCACCAGGCCGGGCCCGGCGTCCACCGCCGCGAGCCTCCAGGCAGCCGGGTCGTCTCCGTCCAGGGACACGATCGTTGGCCGCTCGTCGTCCACGGTTACCGCCACCCGGTCGAGGCCTTCGGCGAGGCCGACGCCGGTGGCCTTCAGGCACGCCTCCTTGCGCGTCCAGCAGTTGTAGAACGCCCTCAGCCGGCTCTCCCGGGGGAGGCGCACGATCGCCGCCGCCTCGGCGGGAGCGAAGCGGCTGGCCACGAG
>JBJMLJ010000001.1:0-5424 GCA_045805365.1 Thermoleophilaceae bacterium | reverse complement strand
CTGGTCCTCGGCGCCGACCAGGCCGAGCGCCTCCCGAGCTGGCACGAGCCGGACGTGGTCCTGGAGCTCGCCACCGTCTGCGCGGTCGAGCGCGTCGGCTACTCGCGCAACGCGATCGTGATCAGGCTCGTGAGGCTCGAGGGCGCGCGGAAGCTGCGCTTCCTCGAGATGCCGGTGATCCAGGTCTCGTCGTCCTCGGTGCGTCGCCGTGTGGGCCGCGGGCTGCCGATCCGCTACCTCGTCCCCGAGACGGTGGCCGCCTACGTCTCGGAGAAAGGGCTCTACGAGACCCCGGCCGCGGTGGGGAGCGGCTGATGCCGGCGTCGGCGGAGAACCAGACCCTCGACGCGGCCGCGCTCGCGGAGCGGATCGCGACCATCGCGGCCGACAAGAAGGCCCGCGACATCCGCGTCATCGACCTGCGCGGGATCGTGAGCTACACCGACTTCTTCGTGATCTGCACCGGCAACACCGAGCGCCAGACCAAGGCGATCCACGACGCGGTCCGCGAGGCCCTGAAGGACGGGGAGGGCCTGCTCCCCCGCCGTACCGAGGGCGACCGCGAGGCCCGCTGGATCCTGCTCGACTACCTCGACGCCGTGGTCCACATCTTCACCCCCGAGGCGCGCGAGTACTACCGCCTCGAGCAGCTCTGGGGCGAGGCCCCGAGCCGGGCGCTGGGCTGAGCTTTTCCGTCCGCTGCGCGTGCGAACATATGTTCGTGCGAGGATCGAACCACAAGGGAGCGATAGCCGAGCTGAAGATCGCCACCGCGGCGACCGAGCTCGGGATCGACGTGCTCAGGCCAATGGCCGAGCACGGCCGCTACGACCTCGGCTTCGAGCTTGGCCGGCGGATCCTTCGGGTGCAGTGCAAATGGGGCGGCCTCGATCGCAAGGCGGGAGTCATCAAGGTCAATCTCACCAGCAGCTGGCTCTTGCCGAGCGGCTATGTCAGGACGACCTACCAGGCGGGCGAGCTCGACCTCGTCGCCGTGTACTGCGGCGATCTCGACCGCTGTTACCTGCTCGACGCGGTCGCGATCGTGGGTAGGCGCTCAATCTGGCTACGCTTGTCGCCGCCGAAAAATCAACAGAGAGCTTGCATTAATCTTGCTGCCGATTACGAGTTCGCTGGGGCTGTAGCTCAGCTGGAAGAGCGGCGCGCTGGCAGCGCGCAGGTCGGGGGTTCGAGTCCCCCCAGCTCCATTCCCTCGGGAGGACTCGCCGCGGTCGTCGGCGCCCACCAGTTCCGCAACCACTTCGGCTTCTATATGGAGCGGGCCGCCGCCGGCGAAGAGGTCCTCGTCACGCGCCGGGGCAGGCCGACCGTCCGGCTGTCGCCGGCCCAGGAGCCGCTGCCGCTCGCGGCCTGATCAGGCCGGGTGGGGCGGCGTGCCGCCTGCGACCGCGGGCCGCTCGCGGCGACCTCGCCGGCGGCCGCGCGCCTGCAGGTCGGCCTCGATCTCCTCGAGGCTGCGGCCCTTCGTCTCGGTGACGAGCACCTTGACGAAGACGAACGCGATCATCCCGATCGCCCCGTAGCCCAGGAACACCGGGCCGGGGCCGAAGCTCGAGAGCAGCACCGGGAAGGTCTGCGAGACGAGGAAGTTGGCGCCCCAGTGCAGGAAGATCGCCACGCCCATCGCGGTGCCGCGGACGCTCAGCGGCAGGATCTCCGGAAGCATCACCCAGACGACCGGTCCCCACGTCGCCGCGAACGAGGCGATGAAGCCGGCCAGGCAGACCAGGGTGATGATCGCGGCCGGGTCGCCCGGTGACTTGGGCTCCGGCAGCACGCTCAGCGACGCGCCGAGCACCAGGAGGCTCATGACCATCCCGATCAGGCCGGTCAGCAGCATGGGCTTGCGGCCGACGCGGTCGATGATCCGGATAGCGACCACCGTCATGCCGACGTTCAGGACGCCGATCGCGATGTTGGCGTAAATCGCACCGGCGTTGCCGTAGCCAACCTTGGTCAGGGTGGTCGGCGCGTAGTAGATGATCGTGTTGATGCCGATGAACTGCTGGAAGACCGCCAGCCCGATCGCGACGATCAGGGCGGGTCGCAGCCATCCGGCCTTGAGCTCGCGGAGGCCGCCCTCGCCCTCCTTCTGGTCGACCTCGCGGATCTCACGGACCTCCTGCTCGGGCCGCTCGCCCTCGCGTACCTCGTCGAGGACCTCGCGCGCCTCTTCCTCCTCGCCCTGGCGGACCAGGAAGCGGGGCGTCTCCGGCATGAAGAGCATCCCGAACAGCAGGATCAGCGACGGGACCATCGCGGCTCCGAGCATCACCCGCCACTCGCCGGACGACGCCAGCGCGGCGTTCACCAGGTACGCGGCGAGGATGCCGATCACGATCATCAGCTGGTTGAGCGAGGCGACCGCGCCGCGGATCGGCGCCGGCGCGATCTCGGACAGGTAGAGCGGCACCACCAGGGCCGCGGAGCCGACCGCGAGGCCGAGGACGAAGCGCGCCGCGATCAGCGGCCAGACGCTAGGCGCCAGCGCTGCGCCGAGAGCACCCAGCGTGAAGACGATCGCGGCGGTGACGATCAGCCGCCGCCGTCCGAGCCGATCGGACAGCGGACCGGCCAGCGCCGCTCCGATCATCGCGCCGAGGAGGAGTGCGGCGACGATCGCTCCCTGCAGGAACGGGGAAATTCCGAAGTCGTCCTTGATGAACAGGAGGGCGCCCGAGATGACTCCTGTGTCGTAGCCGAACAGAAGCCCGCCCAGGGCTCCGAAGAAGTAGATCCTCCGACCGCTTGACCGCAAGACGTCCATGCCCTCTCCTCCTCTTTGCGGCCGGTCTTCCCAGGGCCCAAAAGTGGGAAACCGAAAGCGACGGATTCCCGGCCGGAGGTGGCGAGTGATCACAGGAGCCCACGCAATCATCTTCAGCAAAGACGCCGAGGCGTTGAGGGCCTTCCTCGGCGACACGCTGGGCTTCCGGTCCGTCGACGCCGGCGGCGGCTGGCTCATCTTCGGGTTGCCGCCCGCGGAGCTGGCCGCGCATCCCGCGGAGGAGGCGGGCAAGCACGAGCTCTACCTGATGTGCGACGACATCGAGGCGACCGTCGCGGAGCTCGAGGCCAAGGGCGTGAAGTCCGCCGGCCCGATCAGCGACGAGCGTTTCGGGCTGCTGACGGCGATCGAGCTACCCGGGGGTGGCGAGCTGGGCCTGTACGAGCCGAGGCACCCGACGCCCTAGCCGGCTATGGACGCCACGCGCCCGGCGATCGCCGGCGCCTGGTCCTCCGGCAGGAAGTGCTTGGCCGGCAGCTCGTGGATCTCGTCCAGGCCGGCGATCCGCCGTGCCGCCTCGCCCTCCTTCTCCAGCCGGAGCGCCGGGTCCTTCGCGCCCCAGACGACCTGCACCGGATAGGAGACGTCGCGCAGCGCCGACTCGTAGAGCCGTTGCTTCTGCGCGGTCCGCTCGAAGCCCCTCATCACCTTCAGGAACGCCTTGCCGCCGTCGCCGCGCTTCAGCAGATCGACGTAGGCGTCGATCTCCTCCTTCGGGGTTGCCCTCCTGTCCTCCAGCCCCTGGAGGTAGAACAGCTGCCGGAACGCGGGCTTGGCCATCGTCGCCAGGTAGACCTCGCCGATTCCGCGGCGGGCGAACGGCTCCATCGACCAGGGCCGGCGAAAGCCGTCGACCTCGATCAAGGTGTTCAGCACCGTGAGCGAGCGGACCCGGCCGGGCGCGCCGGCGGCAAGCTCGAAGCCCACCGGGCCGCCGATGTCGTGCACGACCAGGTGGAAGCGCTCGAGCGAGAGGGCGTCGACCGCCGCGCCCGCGAAGCGGCCAAGACCCGTCCACGTGTAGTCGCGGTCGGCCGGGCGGTCCGCCAGGCCGAGGCCGGGCAGGTCGAAGGCGATTCCGCGCAATCCGCGCCCCGCGAGCTCCGCGATCAGCTTCCTGTAGAGGAAGCAGGAGGCGGGCACGCCGTGGATGCAGACGACCGGCTCGCCCTCGCCCTCCTCGCGGACGAAGGAGCCGAGGCCGTCGGCCTCGAAGCGCCGTCCGGCCGCCTGGTGCTGCTCGACCACATCGCGGCTCGTCATCGAGGCGAGATGCTATCCGCGAATCTGCCTATGCAATGCTTAGGCAGATGGCCAAGCAACGACTGACGATCGGCGAGGCCGCTCGGGCGATAGGCGTGAGCGCCGACACCCTGCGCCGCTGGGAGCGAGCGGGCAAGCTGCGCACGACCCGCGACGGGGCCAACCGCCGCCTCGTGTCGCAGGCGGAGGTGGAGCGCCTCAGCCGCCGCCCCGACCGTCATCGCGCCGGCGATGCGCTGTCCGCCCGCAACCGCTTCCCGGGGACGGTGCGCTCGGTGGAGGTCGATGGCGTCATGGCGCTCGTCGAGATCGAGGCTGGTCCGCACCTGGTCACCGCCGCCGTCACCCGCGACGCCGTGGACGAGCTCGGCCTGGCGCCGGGGGTTCCCGCGACCGCGGCGGTGAAGGCCACCTCCGTGATGGTCGAGCGGGGCCACGGCTGAAGCGAGGCCTTGCACTGCTTGCGGCGGTCGGAGCTCTCCTCACCGGCTGCGGGGGCGGCTCGGGCTCGACGCCCCTGGTCGTGTCCGCCGCGGCTTCGATGACCGAGGCTCTGAACGCCTGCGCGCCCGAGTTCGAGAAAGCGGAGCACGCCAGCGTCAAGCAGTCCTTCGCCGGCTCCGACGTGCTGGCCGCCCAGATTCGCCAGGGGGCGAGGCTCGACGTCTACGCCGCCGCCAACACCAAGCTGCCCGACCAGCTGCATGCCGACGGCCTGATCGGCACGCCGGTGAGGTTCGCGACCAACCAGCTCGTACTCGCCGTACCGAAGGGCTCCACGATCCGCACGATCGACGACGTCGCGAGGCCGGGGACCAAGCTGGTCATCGGCTCCGCAACGGTTCCCATCGGCTCCTACACCCACCAGACGCTGGCCAAGCTGCCGCCCGCGAGGGAGAAGGCCATCCTCGCCAACGTCCGCTCCGACGAGCCGGACGTGAAGGGGATCGTGGGCAAGCTCACCCAGAGGGCCGCCGACGCGGGATTCGTCTACGTCACCGACGTGCGGGCCGCGAACGGTCGCCTGACTGCGATCCGGCTGCCAGCGAGGCTCGAGCCTCAGGTGACCTACGGCGCGGCCGTCGTGACCAAGGCGAAGCACCCTGCCCTCGCGCGGAGGTACGTCGACGGCCTCGAGAAGGGCGACTGCGCCAGCGCGCTACGCAGTGCCGGATTCGGCGCGGCGCCGTGAGACGCACCGGCTGGTTCGGGATCGTGCTGGCGCTCTGCCTGGCGCTGGCGCTGACCTTCCTCACCGTCCCGGTCGCGGCGATCTTCGCCCACTCGACGCCTCGCGACCTCGTCTCGACCCTCGGCGACCGGAGCTCGCTCGACGCCCTCTGGCTCAGCCT